>JAOAPT010000167.1 GCA_025463045.1 Candidatus Solibacter sp. | reverse complement strand
CGGAGGGCCCGGCTGCGATCGCCGGTCTGCTGCCGGGCGACCTGGTCCTGAGCCTGAACGGGCAGACGATGCAAAACGCCCGCCAACTCGAAGTCCATCTCTACCGTTACGCAGTAGGGGACAAAGTGAACATCGAAGTGTTGCGCGGGCAAGAGAAGCTGACATACTCCATTGCAGTCGTGGACCGCGATGAGGACGACCCGCAGCGCTTAGCCAATCTGGTGGATCCCGAAAAGAACCTGGTGGCGAAGCTCGGGATACTGGGCATTGATATTGACAAAACCGTCGCCCCTTTGCTGGCGGATCTGCGCAAGCCGTACGGCGTGGTGGTGGCAGCCCACTCGGGGGAATCGGCTTACAGCGGCGACGCGCTGCTGCCGGGAGATGTGATCTATGCGATCAACACGATGCCCGTATCGAGCGTTGCCATCCTGCGCGACGCGGTCGAGAAGCTGAAGGATACAGAGCCGGTAGTGCTACAAGTGGAGCGCGAGGGGCGATTAATGTTCGTCACGCTCGAGCTCGAATGACGGATCTAAGTGTCATGCAGATGGCAACTGCCTGTCACTCGAATAACTCGGGAGCGAGAGACAATACTAGATAGCGCTGCACCCATGGAATTGCACGCGGCGGATGGGGCCGACGCCGAAGACGAACATGCAGGCGCCGGCGAGGGCGAAGGCGGCGGCGACCACGAAGGCCAGGTAGAATTCTCCGGTCTTATCGACCACGACACCGGTGAGCCACGGGGCGAGGACGCCGGCGAGATTGCCGAAGCCGTTTTGGAAGCTGGTCCATTTGCCCGCGGCGGAGGGGCCGGCGAGCGTCTGGGAGATCGCGAACAGGTTGGATGTGTACATGCCGAAGAACAGGCAGGCGAGCGTGAGGAGCGCCATGGACGCGCTCGGATCTTTAACGAGCACGACGGGGATCAGGAACGTGGCGCCGGTGAGGCCGAGGCCGGCGAAGGTTTTGCGGACCTTCGTGGGGGAGTTGCCGCGGGCGATCAGGCGGTCGCTCAACCAGCCGGAGAAGACGCAGGAGACCGAGATCGCGAGGAAGGGGAACCATCCGAAGACGGCCATTTTCTCTTTGGGAAAATGCCGCTCGTTTTCCAGATAGGCGGGGAGCCACGTGATCAGGAAGTACCAATAATAATTGCCGCAGAAGAGTCCGAACGCGGTGAACCAGGCGGAGCGCTGGCGGAGGATCGCGGCAACCGACGGCATGTCGCTCGAATCTTCACGCGACGCGACAGCTTGGCCTTGCGGCATCCAGGAAGACCATGGGATCAACCAGAGGAGGCTGCCGCCGCCGAGCACGAAGAAGAAGGGACGCCATCCGAGGCGCGCGACGAGCAGACCGCCGAGAAGGATGCCCAGGGCGGGACCGAGCTTCGTTCCGGCGTCGATCAGCGCGTTGGCGAAGCCGCGGTGGTGTTCCGGATATTCCGTGGCGAGGATTCGGGAGTACGAGGGATAGGTCACGGACTCGCCGATGCCGAGGAGCAGGCGCAAGGCAAAGATGACGGCGAAACTTCCGGCGAGGCCGGTCAATCCGGTGGCGCCGGACCAGAGGAAGAAGCCTCCGGCGAGGACCCAGCCGACGTGGAAGCGTCCGGTGACCCAGCCTGCGAGAAAGCTGAGCTGCGCCAGGGCGTAGGTCGCGAAGAATGCGGATTGGAGCGCACCGATCTGCGTGTTGGTGAGATTGAGCTCGAGCTTGATATTGGTGGCGGCGACGGAGAGCGTCGTCCGGTCGATGTAGTTGATGAAGGCGGAGATTACGAGCAGGATTAAGACCCGCCATTCTTTTCCGGACAGCGTAGTCCGGGCAACACCTGCCGAGGGAGCCATCGAGCCATTCTATACCGTTGGCCGGTTGGGAAGCGCTGTCGTCCGGTGTCCACCGCTTCCTTACGGTCGCGGCTCGGATGCGGGGCTCGGCGGCCCAAGTCGGTGTAATAAGATCGGAAGGCGGTGCGGCGGTACTCGATATTTCTGATTTTTGCGGCGGGGTGCGCGGGGCAGGTTTACGAACTGGACGGGCGGATCGCTCCCGTGGGGCGCGGGTCGGTGACGTTGTTCGGGGCGACATCGCCGTTCACGGCGTCGACGCTCACGGACGACGCGGGGCGGTTCACGTTCCGGAAGCTGGCGGCGGCGACGTACACGCTGTCGGTGTTTCTGCCGGGACGCGGAGAGGCGCGGCAGACGATCGAGGTGGGGCCCGGGGTGGCGGATGCGCGGCGTCGCGTGCAGGTCTCGCTCACGCTGAAGGAATCCGATTTCGACCCGACGGCCGACCGGCAGAGACACGCGATATCGGCAAAGCAGCTTGCGATTCCCGAACGTGCGCTCAAGGACTACGAAGACGCGCAGCGCGATCTGGAAACTCGCGATGTCACGGCGGCGGAGAGGCATCTGGAGCACGCGGTGAAACTGGCGCCGCAGTTCGCAGGAGCGTGGAACAATCTCGGCACGCTGGCGTACCAGACACGGCGCTTCGCGCTGGCCGAGCAGCGTTTTCGCGAGGCGCTGCGGCAGGACCCGTCGTCGTATGAACCGCTGGTGAATCTGGGCGGTGTGCTGGTGACGCTGCACAAGCTGGATGAGGCGCTGGAGGTGAACGTCCACGCGGCGTTGACGCGGCCCACGGATGCGCTGGCCGAATCGCAGCTCGGGATGACGTACTTCGAGCTCGGACAATTCGAGAACGCGGTGAGACATTTGGAGCGCGCGCGCCAGCTCGACCCGGCACACTTTTCGCACCCGCAGCTTTTCCTGGCGGAGATTCATTTGCGGCGCGGCGAGAAGCGCGAAGCGGCGGATGTGCTGGAGGATTTCCTGGCACATCATCCCGACTATCCGCAGGCGGCGAAAGTGCGTGAGAAGATCGTCGAGTTGCGACAATAAGAGTCTCGCGTGCGGCTTCCCATCGACGAACTGATTCCCGACATTGTGCAGCATCTGCGCGGCGCGAACACGCTGGTGCTGGAAGCTCCGCCGGGCGCGGGGAAGACGACGCGCGTGCCGCCGGCGCTGCTCGAGTTGGACGCGCGTGAGGTGCTGGTGCTCGAGCCGCGGCGGCTGGCGGCGCGCCTGGCGGCACGGTACGTCGCGGGCGAAATGGGCGAGCGCGTGGGCGAGACGGCCGGGTATCAGGTGCGGTTCGAAGAAGTCGCAGGGCCGCGCACGCGGCTGCGGTTTCTGACCGAGGGCGTGCTGACGCGCCGCCTGTTGAGCGACCCGACGCTCGAGCGCGTGGCATGCGTGGTGCTCGACGAATTTCACGAACGGCACCTGGAGGGCGATCTCGCGCTCGCGCTGCTGCGCCGGCTGCAACGCGAGCGGCGCCCCGATCTAAAACTCGTGGTGATGTCGGCTACGCTCGATGCGGCGCCGATCGCGGCATACCTGGGCGGGGCGCGGATCTTACGATCGGCGGGACGGCAGCACGCGCTCGAGATCGAGTACACGGCGCACTCCCCTGCGCCAGTCGAAGATCAGGTCGCGGCGGCGCTGGAGCGGCTGGCGGCGCGCGGATTCCGCGGGCATGCGCTGGTCTTTCTGCCGGGCGCATACGAGATCCGGCGCGCGCAGACGGCGTGCGGCACGATCGCGCGGCGGCAGGGCTGGCAGGTGCTGCCGCTCTACGGCGACCAATCGCCGGAGGAGCAGGATCGCGCGGTCGCACCTTCGGAACAGACGAAGATCATTCTCTCGACGAACGTGGCGGAGAGTTCGATCACGATCGATGGCGTGAGCGCGGTGATCGATAGCGGACTGGCGCGCGTCGCGAGCCACTCGCCGTGGTCCGGGCTGCCGACGCTGCAGGTGGCGCGGATCAGCCAGGCGAGCGCGAATCAGCGCGCCGGGCGCGCGGGACGCACGGGGCCGGGGCGCGCGATCCGGCTGTATCCGCAGGAGGATTTCGTGCGGCGTCCGGCGCAGGACGTGCCGCAGATTCTGCGCGAGGATCTGGCGCCGGCGGCGCTGCTGTTGCGCGCGCTGAATGCGGACCTCGCGGGGCTGGACTGGCTGGACGCACCGCCGGCGGCCGCGGTGGAACACGCGGAGGATCTGCTGCGGCAGTTGGGCGCGACGGGGACGACGGCGCGGGAGATGGAGCGCTATCCGCTGCATCCCCGGCTGGCGCGGTTGATCGTGGAGGCGCGCCGGCGGGGCGTGCCGCAGGAGGGCGCGGCGATCGCGGGCCTGTTGAGCGCGGGGGAGCGGCTGCCGGCGCGCGCCCCACACGGCAGCCGGAGCGATCTGCTGGTGCTGCTGGAATCCGAATGGTCGCCGTATGCGGCGCGGCTGGTGCGGCAGCTCGGCGGAGGGGCGGCGCGCGGCGGCATACGGAATGCGGAGCGTGAAGACGCGCTGTTGATCAGCGTCCTGACGGCGTTCCCGGATCGGGTGGCGCGGCGAAGGCAAGGCGCGGACCTGCAGCTCGCGGCGGGAACTCCGGCGCAGCTCGCGCCGAACAGCACGGTGACGGCGGAGCTGATGGTGGCGGTGGAAGCGGAGGATCGCAAGGATCAGAAGGCGCCGCTGGTGCGGTTGGCGAGCGCGATCGAACCGGAATGGCTGCTCGATCTCTTCCCGGACCGCCTGCGTGAAATCTCGACGCTGGAGTGGCATCGCGTGGGGGAGCGGGTGGAGGCGGTGAGCTCGCTGCTGTTCGACCAGGTGGCGATCGAGACGCGGCGCACGTCGCCGGACCCCGAGGCGGCCGGAGCGTTTCTGGCGCGGAAGGCGGTGGAGGCGGGCCTCGGGCGGTTTGCCGAGATGGAGGAGAGCGAGGCGTTTCGGGCGCGGGTGAACTTCGCGGCGCAGTATGGCGACGTGGCGCCGCTGGACGAGGCAGCGATCGAAGCGGCGCTCGCGTCTTTGGCGGCTGGGCTGAAGAGCTTCGCTGAGTTGGAGACCGCGGCCGGGCGGGGCGGACTGTTGCGCGCGATCGAACACGGGATGCCCGCGGGGTCGCGGCGGTTGCTGGAAGAGCTTGCTCCCGCCGCGATCAAGCTGCCGCGCGGACGGCAGGTGAAGGTCCACTACGAAGCGAATCAACCGCCGTGGATCGCGTCGCGCCTGCAGGATTTCTTCGGTATGCGGGAGTCGCCGAAGGTGGCGCGCGGCGCGGCGAGGCTGGTAATCCGCCTGCTCGCGCCGAATCAGAGGCCGGTACAAATGACGACAGACCTCGCGGGATTTTGGGAGCGGCTCTACCCGCAGGTGAGGCGCGAACTGTCGCGGCGGTACCCCAAACACGCGTGGCCGGAAAATCCCTCGAAGTAACAGTACCGCTAGCGTTGACGCACGGGCGGCGGTTTCTGGTATAAATGACTCTTCGGACTACGATGCCCCACTCCTGCGGAAGACCACACGCGCCCCGACCCCACCGTCAGTATTACCAGGAAGAGCGGACTCTGGCAGTACGCCAACCCAGCCACGAAGAGATCGCACAAATGGCTTACGCTTTTTGGGAGGCGCGAGGACGGAAGGGCGGATCGCCCGAGGAAGACTGGCACCGCGCCGAACGAATTCTACGCGGCGATCAGGTTTAGATTTAACCGCGCAGATTCCGGTATCGCCGCCCGCTCCATAACGTCAGGGAAACGAGCGACAGAAACAGAGTTACGGAGTATAAGGTGTTGGAGAGGGGAGTCATGGGCAGGCGGCTAGGCGACTATCAAGTCATGACTCTGGTTGTCGGATGGCTGCTCGACAGGGTTACCGGACACGTATCCCCGCAGACCGCGGTTGACGCGACGGGCAATGACAAGCCGCCTTCGTCTCCAGTTGATGAGCGCGGCGAGCGCCAGAAACAATGTCACTCCAAAAATCACGATATCCGTAGGCACGATAAGAGTTTCCCCGTCAGTTCATTCAAACCGATATTGCATTGAAATACGAGGGTTCCGGGTACCACGGTAGTACGGGGCAATTCGCCCGTGACTGATATAGGGAGTTGCCCTGAGTAGCGTATGATGAACGAGACCGCATGACTGAAGACGCTGGCGTTATCGTAGCCGCGCTAACTCCCCGAGGTAAAAAGGGGGACTTGGATTTTGGCGCTGCCTTCGAAATGATCGATTTCCTGTGCGCGTCACGGGTCCGCGGGATCGCACTTTTCACTGCGACGGGAGAGTATCCGGCATACACCGTGGACGAACGGACCCGGCTGGTTTACCTCGCCGCCAAGCGGAGCCGAGTGCCGGTCTTCGCCGGGGTGGGAGCGATCTCGCTGGACGATTCCGTGACGCTGGCGCGTGAAGCGCAACATGCAGGCGCCGCGGGAGTCTTTCTGCCGCCGCCGCATTTCTTTCCTTATTCGCAGGAAGAGCTGCACGAGTTCTATCTGCAATTCGCCGCGCAGATTCGTGCGGATAGCAAAATTTGGATCGCGAACACACCCGCCGTCACGTCGCCGATCGCGGAGGAGACGGCGCTCTCGCTGCTCGCGACGGGGCGCTTCGCGGGGATTGAAGATCCGGGAGCGGATGCCGAGTTGTATGCGGCGATGCCGGTCGCATACCTTACGTCCGACGATGCCTCGCTGGTGCGCGCGCGGAAGAGCGGCGCGCGCGGAGTGGTTTCGCCGGCGGCGTGCGCGGTGCCGGAGTTGTTGGTGGCATTGGACTGCGCTTTATCGAAGAGCGACGAGGCGGCGACTGTGCGGCGCGACGCGCAGCTTCGGGAATTCCTGGCGTGGGCCGGCGAATTTCCGCATCCGCTGCTGATGAAGACGGCGGCGGGCCTGCGAGGTATGAAACCGGGCGCGCCGACGATCCCACTGTCCGCTGCCAGACAGCGAAGGCTCGACGAGTTCCGCCGCTGGTTCGAGGGCTGGCTGCCTTCCATGAAACAATAGTCAGCAGATGCTCAGGGCACTCGGATGCGCGCTCGCGTTCGCCTGCACGGCGGCGGGCCAGACGACGGTCACACTCCATTCCACGGTGGATGGCTCCGAGCAGCCGTACTCGATGTACGTGCCCAAGACGCTCGACACGGCGCGCCGCTATCCGCTGATCATCAGCCTGCACGAAGAAGAGTCGAACCACATTGCGAATCTCAAGCACGTGTTCGGCGTGCCGCCGCGGTATGGCGAGACGGGAATCCAACAGATGATGTCGCTGCCGGCGCTGCGCGATGTGGACTTCCTGGTGGCGTGCCCGTTCGCGCGGGGCACGATGGGCTATCAGGGAATCGCCGAGCAGGACGTGTACGACGTGCTGGCAGACGTGAAGCGGCGGTATCCCGTCGACGAGGATCGCGTGTACCTGACGGGCGCTTCGATGGGCGGCGGCGGCGCGCTGTGGCTGGCGCTGACACGTCCGGACGTTTGGGCGGCGGTGGCGCCGGTGTGCCCCGATCCGATGCCTGGAACGGTGGAGCTCGCGGCGAACGCGCTCAATTTACCGGTGCGCTTTTTTCATGGCGAGCAGGATCCGGCGGTGCCGGCGGAGGTGTCGCGGCAATGGCAGCGGCGGTTGATGAATCTCGGGAGCCCGGTGGAGTACATCGAGTTTCCGGGGGTGCGGCACAATGCGTGGGACTTCGCGTATCGCAACGGCGCGATCTTCGAATGGTTCGGGAAGTACAAGCGCAATCGCGATCCGGACCATGTGCGATTTGCGACGGGCGAGGCGCGGTATCGAGGGGCGTACTGGGTGCGGATCGACGGACGGACAACGAATGCGATCGCATCGATCGATGCGGTACGGACGGCCGCGGGCGTGCGGGTGCAGACGGAGAATGTGGATGCGTTCACGCTGACGACGGGCGCGAAATCGCTGACCGTGGATGGGGCGCCGATGCGGCTCAAGCCTGGCGCGGCGCTACGGTTCACGCGGACGGCGAAAGGGTGGACGCAAGCGAGCGGGGCGGAGGAGGCGATCGTGCCCGGGCCGAGCGTGCGTGGGCCGATCGTGCCTGAGCCGAGCGTGCGTGGGCCGATCGTGCAGGCGGTCAGCGGGCGGCACATTTACGTGTACGGCGCGAACGACCCGCAGGGGAAGAAAGATGCGGAGAGTGCGGCTTCGTGGTCCAGCGGCCGCGTGCGGATTAACCTGACGCTGCCCGTGAAGGCCGACAAGGACGTGACCGATCAGGACCTGGAGACGAACGACCTGGTGCTGTTCGGGAATACGCTGACCAACACGCTGATCGCGCGCTTTGCGGGGAGCTTTCCGCTGACGCTCGACCCGGGCGCGGCGGATTACGGACTGCTGTTCGTCGCGCCGGTGGGCAGGCACCTGGCGCTGGTGAGTTCGGGACGCTCGTGGTGGACGGGGGCCGACGATACAAGGCGCGGTGGATACCGTTTCGCGCCGCCGCAGTACCGGGTGCTGAGCACATTCGGCGATTACATTCTGTTTAAGGGATCGCTCGCGCAGGTACTGGCGGAGGGACGCTTCGACGAGAACGGCAAGGTGCCCGCGGAGGCCGCTGCCGCGCTGCGCGCCGCCGGCACGGTGACGGTTCGGTAGTGGTGTACACTGGCACGCATGAACCGGCGTACCTTTCTCGGCAGCATGCTTGCCGTCCCTGCGTTCGCACAACCTTCCGCACCGCGGGTGAACGGCGCGCGGCTGCGCGAACGGATTGAAGCACTCAGCATTTTCGGGCGTCCCGACGGGGGAACTTTCGCCGATGGCGTGAGCCGGGTGGCGTACTCCGACGCGGACGTCGCCGGACGCGCGTATGTGATGAAGCTGATCGAAGGGCTCGGGCTGAAGCCGCGCGTAGACGCGGCGGGAAATATTTTCGCGCTGCGTCCGGGGACGAACGGCACGCTGCCGCCGGTGCTCTTCGGGTCGCACATCGATTCGGTCCCGAACGGCGGAAATTTCGATGGCGATTTGGGATCTCTCGGCGCGATCGAAGTGCTACAGACGATGAACGAGGCGCACATCGCGACGCGGCGCGGAGTCGAACTGGTGGTCTGGCAGAACGAGGAGGGCTACGCGTTCAACAACGGCCTGGCGGGCAGCCGGGCGGCGGCGGGACACCTGGAGGCGGGCGAGCTGGACGCGGTGTGGAACGGGATGAAGAAGTCCGACGCGATTCGCAAGATCGGTGGGAATCCGGAGCGAATCGCGGAGGCGAAGCGCGGTCCGGGCACATTCGCCTGCTATCTGGAGCTGCACATCGAGCAGGGCGGCACGCTCGAGCGCGCGGGGATTCCGATCGGCGTGGTGGAAGGGATCGTGGCGATCGATCGGTACGACGTGGAGGTGCGCGGGTTCGCGAATCACGCGGGCACGACCCCCATGGCGGAGCGGCGCGATGCGCTGGTCGCGGCGTCGATGCTGACGATCGCGGTGAACGATACGGTGCGCGCGGAGCCGGGCAAACAGGTGGGGACGGTCGGGCAGTTGAACGTGATTCCGAACGTGCCGAACATCGTGCCGGGGACGGTGCGGATGGTGGTGGAGCTGCGCGATCTGGACGCGAAGAAGATCGCGGCGATCGGCGAGAGACTGCAGGCGCGCGCGAGGGAGATCGCGGCGAAGACGGGCACGGAGATCGTGATGCGTCCGGCGGCGCACCACGACGCGGCGCTGGCGAATCCGCAGGTGCAGAGCTCGATCGAGGCGGCGTGCGCGGGGCTCGGACTGAAATCGCAGAGGCTGCCGAGTGGAGCGGGCCATGACGCGCAGATGATGGCGCTGCTGGGACCGATGGGGATGATCTTCGTGCCGAGCGTGCGCGGGATCAGCCACTCGCCGCTCGAGTTTACGCGCTGGGAAGATTGCGCGCGGGGCGCGGACGTGCTGATGGCGACGGTGCTCGATTGGGCGATGCGATAGGGTTCAGTTCCCGTACGGCTTCTGCACGGTGCCGCGCGGCTCGGCGGGGATCTCGAATTTCGCGAGCGGATCGGGATGCGCGGGATCGAACGGGCCGACGTCGGTGACCAGATATTTCGCGAGGGCAAGCTTCTTATCGCGAATCGCCTGCACGATGCAGCGGGCAAGCTCGTAGCTGCCATAGTTGCTGTGATGCGTCGTGTCGCCATCGGCGAAGGCCTGCGGAGCGACCTTCGGGCCGATCGCCTCGTAGAAGAGTTTGCTCATGGCGTTGAGATCGATCACGTCGACCTTTTCTTCCGCTCCGGCCTGGCGCACGGCTTCGGGATAATCGCCGAGGCTGTTGGTGACTTTGCCTTCGGAGTCGAACGTCAGGCGATTCATCGGCGTGACGAGGATGGGCGTGACGCCGTGCCGGCGCGCGTCGGCGATCATCGTTTTGAGCGACTGTTTATAGGTGGTGAACGCGCCTACGCCCTCGCCGCGCTCCTTCTGATCGTTGTGGCCCATCTGGATGAGCAGCCAGTCGCCGGGTTTCATGAGCGTGTCGAGTTTGGCGAGGCGGCGCTCACCGACGAAGCTGCGCAGGGATTCGCCGCTTTCGCCGTGGTTGGCGACCGCGATCCCGGGCGTGAAGAAGCGTGTCAGCATTTGTCCCCAGCTATTGAAGGGCTCGCGGCCCTGATCTGTCGAGGTGGAATCGCCAGCGATGTAGAGCGTCGGGACGTCGGCCTTCGCGATTTCGATGGCGGCGACGGCGGGGTGCTGGTTGGTGAATTCGAGCGTGACGCGATCGTCCCACGCCCATGCTTCGGAGGTCTTCTCGCGGTCCTTGAGGCGAACTTCGGTGGTCGCGTCGATGCGCGGAGTCCGCGTGTTGACGATGAAGGTTCGCTTGACGAACTCGCCGGGTTTGGTCTGGATCTTCTCGATCATGAGGCGGCGCAACTCGGCCTTGACGGTGGTGACGGTGGCGGATTCGCGATCGCCGAGCGTGACGGTGACGCGATAGTTCCCTTCCCCAGGCACCTTGGCGGAGAAATAGAAGGGCGGCTTTTCGCACGTGACGGAACCCGCGCCGGGCGTGAGCTTCGCGCCGTCTTCGAAACCGTAGCCGCGCTCGGCGGTGTAAGGTTCGGTCTTGCCGGAGCTCAGGTCGAACCTCTGGCCCCAGGCCGAAGCCGATGCCAACATCGTCATGGTAATCAGGTATTTCATGAAGTTACTCCACACAGGATTTGGTAACGTGGTGGCGATGCGAAGGATTGCGTTCTTTGTGTTCTGCTGCGCCGCGATGGCGCAGCAGAAACCGCTGCGCCAGCCGCCACGCCAGCCGCCACGCCAGCCGCCACACTACGACGAAGTTTACTACCAGAGCGGCAGCCTGCGGATTGCGGCCTACCTCTACCGGCCCGAGGGCAAGGGGCCCTTTCCCGTGGTCATCTACAATCACGGGTCGCGCGTCGGGCGCGAGAAGAACTCCACGCCATTCCCGTTTATCGGCAGGATGATGATTGACGCGGGCTACGTCGTCCTGGTCCCGGAGCGCCGCGGCTATGGACGCTCGGATGGCAAGACGTTCAGCGAAGAGGCGGGCAAAGATCGCGGTCCGAAATTCGTCGCGCGCATGCAGCAGGAGACGGACGATGTGTTGGCGTCGCTCGAATATTTGAAGACGCTGCCGTATGCCGACCGCTCGCGCGTCGCGGTAATGGGCTGGTCGCTGGGTGGCATCGTGAGCGTGTTCGCCGCGGCGCGGTCCAACGCGTTTGCCGCGGTGATTGATCAGGCCGGCGCGTCGCTCACGTGGGACGAGAGCCCGGCGATCCAGAAGGCGATGCGCGAGGCCGCCGGCAAAATCCGCATCCCGACGCTCGCGATCGTCGCGCGGAATGACAAGACGACGAAGGCGGTAGAGGCCGTCGCGCATGAAATGAAGAGTCATGGCGCGCCGGCGAAGTTGATCGTCTACCCGGATTACGCTCCGCTTGACGATACGCATGGGATCGCGCCGGGGCACCTGTTGTTTGCGGCCGATGGCGCGAAGATCTGGCGCGAGGACGTTGTCGGGTTTCTGCGCACGGCATTCGCCGCGAAATAGCGCGTTACTCATTGCCGCGCGGCGGGCGGTTGGAGAACCGCGGGCTGGCCGGGAGGCTCCAGGAATCCGGCGGGTCGGGCTGTGACGGGTCGAAGGCGGGTAGGTCGTCCGCCAGGTATTTCGCGAGATCGAGCTTCGCGGCGCGGATTCCGTTGACCACGCATTTGGCGAGTTCGTAAGCGCCTTAGGCGCTGTGATGCGTCGTGTCGCGGCCATTGACGGGATTGTGCGCCAGGCGGATCGCGTTGACGCCGAGCTTCTCTAACGCGCCGAGCCTGCGCTCCCACACGCCGAACGGGACGGCCGTGCCTACCGCGCCGCCATCGGCGTGCAGACACACGCCTTTGATCTTGAGATTCTTGCCATTGAGCCAGAAGCCGGTGTCGGCGTCGAAGCGCGCTTCACGGACGCCGAACGGGACGCTCTCGCCATCGAGTACCTTCTGGCCCTCGCGTATTGTCGCCGTTACGTAGTACATCATCTGCGGCGGCTCCAGCCCCCACAACTTCGCGTGCTGCACCACAGTCTCCGCATCGAACTCCGTCGATTTTCCGGGCGCGACGGACTGCGGATTGGTTTGCACGTTCTGTCCGATGAGCGTGAACTCGACGGAGACGGTGCGCTGCTGCTTCGATCGATTGACCACGCTTGTCGACACCTTCACGGTCGCTTCGGCGGCCGAGACTTTCGGGGTGCTGACGAAGGTGGCCCACTGCTCCAGATGCACCGGGTCGGTCGCGATCAGGCGGACGTGGCGATTGATGCCCGCACCCGGGAACCAGCGCGAGGCGGGCTGTCGCGAGTTGTCCGCGCGCACGGCGAGCACGTTATCGCCCTTCGCCAAATGGTCGGGCAATTCGTAGCGGAAGCTCACGTACCCACACGGGCGTTCGCCGAGGGAAACGCCGTTGATCCACACTTCGCTGTTGGCCATCACGCCATCGAACTCGACGTAGACGCGATGGTCCGCATACGCGGCGGGTAAAGCGAAGTGCTTGCGATACCAGCCCACGCCCGCCGGCAGAAATGCGCCGGCGCCGCCCGAAGGATTCTTTTCGTCAAAGGGGCCTTCGATGCCCCAATCGTGCGGCAGCGTCACGGAGCGCCACGCGGCGTCCGGGGCGGCAGGTGCCTGCGCGTCCGTCGGATCGCTCTTCGTAAAGCGCCAATCCGTGTCGAACGGCGCGACAATCCGCGACGCCGCGAACAACGGGGCCACCGCAATCAGGAACACCGCGAATTTCATTTCGCCTTCTCGACATCGACTGCAAACGCGTAGGTATCGCCGAACATGTTGGAGCGGAAGACCACCCACTTCTGGTCGGGCGTGAAACTCACGTTCGGCTCGAGGCGGTAGT
>JAOAPT010000116.1 GCA_025463045.1 Candidatus Solibacter sp. | reverse complement strand
GTCGAAGAGGCCGGCAGTGATCAGGTCGGGGACATCGGCGCTGGGGTTTACTTTGACGATCGCGTAGTCGCCCCATTGGGGCATGCCGTAGTCGCCGTTGTACTCGCGGTCGGGGATCGTCAAGCCGGTGTTGAGGACGACGTACTTTGCGGGGTGGAGCGGGTTGGGGTAGATCAGGGCAGGGAAGTTCTCCGCTGCGGGATAGGGCTTGCCGGCGAGCGTCACTGTGTCGTGCGTCCACTGGAAAGGAAGTTTGGCGAGCATCTTTGCGATCAGGCGATTGCTGCCGGGGTCGCCGAAGAGGATGACGTGGTATTTCGCCATATCGTTGGCAGTGACATCCTTGTCGTCCTTCACGAAAGGGTGGCCGCGGAAGTATTTTCCCCAGAGGCGATCGAAGCGCTTCATCGAGCGTAGCGCCTGATCGTTGACGGCAGCGTTCCACGGCGTCCCGGTCGGGCGGACTAAGAGGAAGGGATCGAGAAACGCGTCGTCGATCGGGCCTTGCAGGGCGTGCTGTTTGTGCAAGCCTGGCCACTCCGATGTCGCGAGTTTCCAAGTGCCGGCGGATTGTTCGAGCGTGATCGCGGGTGCGGGTTTGAGTTTGAGATGCTGTCCATCGATCGTGAGTTCGCGCGTGTGATCCATCTCGCGGAGCGTCAGGCGCGCGACGTTGTGCGTCTGGACGCTGCTGCGCGTGGCGTCGATATCGGCGCGCTCATAGAGGTGCTCCAACGTATCGACGGTCACCCAGTAATCGCGGTTGTACCGGGTGGTGTATGTCACGAAGCGGATGTGGTCGGGCGACGTCTGGCCTTTGTCACCCCATTCTTTGAGGAAAGCATCGAGCCGCTGCCGCACAAGCGAACTGGTGCCATGGCCGGTCTCCTTCGAGATCAGAAAGACCGCGGGAGTGCCTTTCATGCGCAGAAAATCGGGATCGCCCCCGGCGGGGAAGCCTTCCTTCTCGATCTGTGCGCGGGCGTGTAGAGACGATTCCAACTGGCCTCGCGACGGGGTGCCGGGCGGCGGGCCGGGGATCGAGGAAATCTGCGCATCGTTGTCGCCATCGTGTCCGGCAAGCGGGAGATTGAAGGCGTTGAGCGCCCACTCCTCCATGTTTTCCCAGATCTTGAGCACGGGCGATTGCCACGGTTGGAGGCCGGGCATTTGTGCGCGGCGCGACCAGGTGCCGGCTCCGATTTCGGCGGCGGCGAAACGATCGGGGTGATGCAGCGCGATATGCCATGCGCCTTCGCCGCCCTGCGAGAAGCCGCGGATCATGATGCGCTTCTCATCGATCATCCAGCGCTTCTGTACGGCGGCTATGGCTTCGAAGACGTCGGCCTCGCCGGCCCAATGCCAGCCGGCGCCGTTGATGCGGCCGAAGCAATCGAGTTGAATCTGGCCATTGTCGGCGACGGGATTGTTGCCCAGGCGGAAATTTTGCTGCGCGAAGAGGAACTCGGTTTCGATGGTGTTGTTCTGGCGGCCGTGCAGCCACACGTAGAGGCGTGTGGGTTTGCGCGGGTCGTAGCCTTCGGGCAGCGTGACGGCGTACGGCTGGACGGAGCCATCGATCGCCGAGTAGTAGGCGTGGAGTTGCTTCTTGCCGTTCGTCCACGGCGACTGGCCGGCAGCGAGTTGGCGGGCGCGCTCCATGCCCTGATCGAGGACGACCATCGCGTGATCGATCGCACCCTGGTTGGCGACGAGTTCGGGATACTCGAGCAGGTAGCGTCCGGCCTTCGCGTAGACCTCGACATCACCGAGAAGGTCGGGATCGGGGTGCTTCGTCTTCAAGTCAGTGACGAGGCTTTCGAGCTGGTCGGTCTTGGACTGGATCTTCGCCATTTCTTCGACCTTGGGCTGAAACGGCGGCATTCCGCCGCGCCCTCCGGGCTGTTGTGCGAGACCGATCGAGAGGGCGATACCGAGTAGCACTGCCGCAAGTCGCTGCATTTCCGGCAAGCATATCAAATCACAGGCGCTTTATTGCTAACCGCCCGAAAACCTTGCAGTCTAAAGAACAGCCGGATGGAATGTACCGACCTAGAGTTTGTGACCAGGGCGCGCGCGGGCGATACCGACGCGTACCGGGTGCTTGTGGAACGCCACAGCCGATCTCTGTTCCGGCTGGCATTTCGTATGACTGCGAATCAACAAGACGCCGAAGATGTCGTGCAGGAAAGCCTCCTTCGGGCGTACAAACAACTGGCAAAATTCGACGAGCGCGCCAGTTTCGGCACATGGCTGTACCGCATCGCGGTGAACTGCTCGCTGGACCTGGTGCGTTCTCGCAAACGGCGCAATGAACACATGGCGCCCGAGGATTCGGAAATGGAAGACCCTGTGCTTTCGCTGCCCTCGCAAGCTCCCACGCCGGACCGCATGGCGATGAGCGGAGAAGTTCGCGAGCGGGTGGCCGATGCAATGAAGGAACTGAGCGCCTCGGAACGGACCGCATTTGTACTGCGGCATTTCGAAGGCATGTGTATCGAAGACGTAAGCCGCGTCCTGGGCTGTCAGCCGGGCGCGGCCAAGCACAGCGTGTTTCGCGCGGTGCAGAAGTTGAGAAGGGCTCTGGAGCCTTTAGTGAGTACAGCAAGATGAATCACCTGACCGAAGAACAATTGATTTTGCATTACTACGGCGAGACCGGCGAAGCCGGAGAGGCCGTGGATTCCCTGGCGACCGAGCAGCATCTGGAAACTTGCAGCGAGTGCCGGGGCGTATACGGTTCGCTGCAGCGCGTGCTGAATGTCGTGGATTCGCTACCTATGCCGGAGCGCGGGCCGGAGTACGGCACGCAGGTTTGGAAGCGGATCGAGCATCGCCTTCCGGCGCGCCGCCGAGGCTGGTTCACGCTGCCATCGGCGTGGCGCTGGGTGGCGGCGAGCGCGGCATGCGCGGCACTGATGGCCGCGGCCTTCTTCGCGGGACGCACCTACCCCGGTGCGCCGGCTCGCGGGCAAATCGCGGCAGTGGATAAACAGGCGGGCGAGCGTGTCCTGCTGGTGGCGGTCGGCGATTATCTGGAGCGTTCGCAGATGGTGTTGATCGAACTCGCCAACGCCAATCCGACAGCGCATTTGGATATTACGAACGAACAGGAACGCGCGGGCGATCTGGTGACCGAGACGCGGCTCTACCGGCAAACGGCGGAGCACACGGGCGATACGCAAATCGCGAGCGTGCTCGACGAACTGGAGCGGGTGCTGGTGGACATCACACATGCGCCGTCTAACATCAACCCGCAGCAGTTGCAGGATTTGCGCCAGCGGCTGGAGGCCGACGGCATACTCTTCAAGATCCGCGTTCTGGGCTCGAATGTCCGGAACCAGGAAGTACCAGCCGCAAAGACGGCAGGACAAACACTGTAAAGGAACTAGAACATGACCTACTCTCGAACACTCACACCGATCTGCTCCCTGGTTGCGGCAACTGTAGCAACGGCCGTTATGGCGCTGGCGCAGTCGCCGGCGCCGAGGGCTCTGGCTGCGCCCTCGCCGCCTGACGCCTGGGAGCAAACTCCAACTCCACCGGTGCCGCCTAATCCGGCCGCCGCTCCGGTGCCCGCACCCGCTCCGGTGCCCGCACCCGCTCCGATGGCCGCGCAGGCGCCGATGCCCCCGTTGCCCCCCATGCCGCCGCTTCCAGCCAAGGCGTGGGCGATCGACGCTCAGGACGCGTTCGAACTACGCGAGAAATTCGAATACGATTTCGACTTTCAAGAGCAAGTGCAGCGCGCCCGGGAGAACGCCGAGAGCGCACGTGCCGCCGCGGACGAATTCCGCGCGAAGGCGTGGACCATGGCCAACGACGGCCTCTCCGGTATGAAAATGGCTTACGCTCCGCAAATTGGACAAGGCCAGGGAACCGGCTACGGCGGCAAGACGCCGCCAGCGCCTGCCGCGGCGTACCGGCGGATCAACGGGATGAGCGAAGATCGCCTGTATAGCAGCGGACAGAGCGCGCTCGACAATCGCCAGTGGGACCAGGCGGTGGAGTACTTTACCGCGGTCGTCTCGCGAAACAGCCCGCGCTCCGATGGCGCGCTCTACTGGAAGGCCTACTCACTCGGCAGATTGGGCAAGCGTGACGACGCGCTGGCAGCCATCGCAGAACTGCGCAAGAGCTACGCGAGCAGCCGCTGGCTGGACGACGCCAAGGCGCTTGAGCTCGAGCTGAAACAGGCGTCCGGACAGACCGTCTCGCCCGAAAGCGAAAGCGACGAGGAACTGAAGCTGATGGCCATCAACGGCCTGATGCAAAGCGATCCGGAACGGGCATTCCCATTGCTCGAGAAGCAGCTCAAGAGCTCGGCTTCGCCACGGATTAAGAAAAACGCGCTGTTCGTGCTGGCGTCGAACAGCTCTCCCAAGGCACAGACCATGATCGAACAGATTGCGCGCGGCGGTGCCAATCCCGATCTCCAGGCAAAGGCAATCACCTACATGACGGAGCGCCGGCGCACGGGGAATGCGCAGATTCTCTCGGAGATCTACGGCTCTACTTCTGACACTCAGGTGAAGCGCGCCATCCTCCAGGCTTACCTGAGCAATCGCGACAAGGACCGTCTCTTGCAGGCGGCGAAAAGCGAGAAGACTCCGGAACTGCGCGAGATCGCAATCAGCTTCCTTGGTGAAACGCAGGGCAATCCGGAACTGTGGCAGCTCTATCAAGGCGAGACCACCAGCGAGGGCAAGATTCAACTCCTGCGCTACATGCATTCCAATTCGAATCCCGACAAACTTCTCGAGGTGGTGAAGAACGAGAAGGACCCCAAGGTGCGGATCGCCGCGATGCAGGCGTTGGCATCGCAGCGGGCCGGCACGTTCAATGGTGACGGGCTGGTCGCCGTCTACAACTCCGAGACGGATCCGCAAATGAAGCAGCGCATTCTGGATAGCCTGATGGCGCAGCGAAACGCGAAAGCGCTGGTCGATATCGCCCGCGCCGAGAAGGACCAGAAGATGAAGCTGCGGATTGTGGAGCGGCTCTCCGGCATGAAGCAGAAGGAAGCGGTCGATTACCTGCAGGAGATCCTAAGCAAATGAAACCGGCACTCTGGCTGATCGTGGCAGTGACTCAACTGGCAGCGCAGCCGAAGCTGCTGGTCAACGCGAAGCTGGATACGCGGCCGGCGGCGGCCGGGCTGGAACAGACGTTCCGGCCGCTGGTCGCCGCGCAGCCGCAGCCGGCCTGGATCGCCTATAGCGTGCCTTCAATCCGCTCGTTCATGGGCTGCGACTACGTGCGCGACGGCATGAACCAGTCGATCAATCAGGCGGGCGTGGTGCACCTGGAACCGCCGGATCACGCGGTCGTTCTCTTCCGCGTGGACGGCGGTAATGTCGAGCGTATCCGGACGCTGTCGCCGGATTGCGAGATCGACGCGGGCGACCTGCCGGTCCACTGGCTGGCCGATGTGAAGCCGGCGGAGAGCGTCGCGCTGCTCAACACCTTCGCGACGCAGCGCGAACGCTACATGGATTCCGCAATGAACGCGATCGCGATGCACTCCGACCCCGCGGCGGACGCGGCTCTGATGCGCTTCCTGGCGACGGACCAACCCGAATCGATCCGCCTGCGGGTGGTGAGCTGGTTCGGCCCTTCGCGAGGGCGGCGCGGCTACGACGTTCTCAAGAATCTGATCGCCAACGATCCGAGCGAAAGGGTCCGCGAGCGCGCTATTTCCACCCTGTCCAACAGCCGCGAGCCGGAAGCGATCGACCTGCTGATTGCGACGGCGCGGAAAGATCCGAACTCTCGGATGCGCATGCAGGCGCTCTCTTCGCTGAATCGCCACTCGGGTGCGAAGGTGCTGGCGGCGTTCAAGGACGCGATTGAGAACGATCCGGACATGCAGGTGAAACGGCGCGCCGTGAGCTCGCTGCAATCGATGCCGGATGGCGAGGGCGTACCTCTTTTGATCCAACTGGCGAAATCAACGCAGAACGCCGAGGTACGTAAGCAGGCGATGAGCACGCTCGGCAATTCGCGCGACGGTCGCGCGGTCACGTTCTTCGAAGAAGTACTGAAAAAGTGATGTCCCGACCCACCCCCATCCCGGTTAACGCAGCGCGCGGTGTGGAAGAGTCCACGCCGCGCGCCGCATCCGGGAATCCCTCCGAAACCCCGGCAGCTTGCGAGCGCCCTACCCGGAAGGTGGACCTGCTCTCATGCTGCGAGCTTCGGCTCTCCTCGTCTTTTGTCTCTCGTCATTTGGATTCTCCCAAACCACTTCGATAACGGTCACCTCCGCCGCTGACGGGTCCACGGACCTCGCCGCCGGCTCGCTGGGGCTAAGTCAGACTGCGAAGGCCGGTGCGGTGCCGTCGTCACCCGGCCTGGGGGGATGCTCTTCGTCCCGCCCCCGGGCAGATCAACTTTCAGATTCCGAAGGGGACGGCGCTGGGCACTGCTACCGTGATCTTGCAGAGCGACGGTAAAACGTCGAGCGCCCTCGTGCCGATCCGACCCGCGGCGCCGTCGCTGTTCCGCATCCGTGAAGATTGCAGTGCAGTGATCGGCCGTCCCTCGCATCACGTGATCGTTCGACGTGATGCCGCCGGCCGTTACCGTCACGCTCACTTCGCCCGCTCCGCCCAGACCGAGCGGAAGGCAATCGGACGTGACCGTTAGGGAGTCCCATGGACCAAACGCGATGAAGAATCGAGCCCCAATCCGAGCCGCGACCGTCAGGGAGCGGTGGTCGCGTGACCACCGCTCCGTAACCGTCGCGGCTCCGCTTGGTGTGTGTTCTTCATCGAAGC
>JAOAPT010000090.1 GCA_025463045.1 Candidatus Solibacter sp. | reverse complement strand
CCGTTAGGGCGAATCGGAGACCCCCGCTTGGCTGGGTTAATTCACAAAAACGACGTCGACCCAGAAGTTGTATCCGGAAGTGCCTTGCGTGGGGAAAATTCCGCCACCCCCGAATATGTACACGCCGTTGTAGCCGGCAACGCCGGTCTGGAGAGCATGCAGCGGCGGGTTATCGACGCCCTTGGCCTGCAGTTCGAAGCCGACGGAAGCGATGGAGGCGTTGGTGTGATACGAGGCGATGTAAGTGGTATTGGCGGCGATGGTAACGGGCACGGAGAAGGTGAGGGTCTGCCACCCGCTGGCGGTTTCGTTACTGAAAACGCCGCTGGCGAGCAGTTGGCCGTTCGCGCTCCAGAGTGAGCCGCTGTGGATCCCGGTGTTTGAGGAGTTCTTGTAGAAACGGATTCCGGTGATTTTACCGGCGACATCCGAGCGGAACTTCACGCCGAGTTCGACGGCTCCATTGACGCTCAGGTACATTGGCGGCACCGCCGTAGAGGACCATATGCTGACGCTGGTGGGGGAAGGAGTCGGCACGGGTCCCGAGGAATTGACCGTTACGGTGACTGTCGCGGTCTTGCTTCCGGCGGAGTTGGTGGCAGTAAGGGTGTACTGGGTCGTGGAGGAGGGCACGACCACCTTCGATGTCAGGGAGGTGACGTCACCGTTGTTGATGATGATGGAGGTGGCGCCGGAAACGGTCCAGGAAAGCGTGGATACCTGGCCTGTGGTGATGGTGGCCGGATTCGCGGTGAACGAAGTAATCACCGGGAGCGATTGCGAGGTTGTGGAGCCGATGGTCTGGTCGACGAAGCCGCCGAAATCGGTGGTCCAATACCAACGGTAGGAAGAAGACGCATTGTAGACACGGCCGATGCCGAGAACCTTATAGCCGGGGTTGAGCATGTTCTGTCGATGAGCATAGGTGCAGGCGCCGGTGGAATCGGGATCGCACGCGGTCTGCCACTGCGTGAATGTGTTCTGCGCGTCGGAATAGCCGGCGGCGATGTTCTCGCCCTCCGGGTAATGGGTGTAGCCGAAAGCGGTCATGCGGTTGAAGGGGTCGCGGCCGAGGCTATCGGTGTGGCTGAAGTAATTCTTTGCTGCCATATCGGCGCTCATCCATTGCGCGGATTGTTGCAGGGCAACGGAGACCTGAAGAGGTCCGGCGCCGTTCTGCGCCCGGTAGTTGTTAATCAGGGTGACGAATGCGGACTGTTCCGCATCCAGGGTCGGGGTTTGTGCGTTGGCCGGGTGCGCCGTCAGAAATACACACGTAACGATAAGAGCGGATAAGGTTTTGGACATTAAACGGTCCCTTTAGCGGTTGGTTGGTGATTACGGTGTCGCTGCTTCCACAATTGACGGGTATCGGAGAAGTCGATCATCAGGCACAGAGCAGCAGGGATGGGGAACGGAGCAGCGATTCCGGTAGAGTACCACACGCTCTTGCGGGGCGTCGGTTTGAAGTGTTACGTTTCAACGCAGATTTTTCGCTGGCGGTGGACGGGGGTCGATAGACTTTGCGGACTCCGTCGCACCGCGTCGGTCGCGGCGGCAATCCCAGGGGTGCCAGGTAGCCCCGCCGCCCGATGGCGATCCCGCCGGCACAATCAATCCAGGAGCTGGAGCTTGCGAAAAAACGGTGAGGTCGGCGCTGGTGCCGAGAGCAGTTTAAAGTTCGGGCAAAGTAGCGATTTTGTGGCGCAGGAGATTCTTGCGGAGAGCTTGGGGGTCGAAGGAGCGTTATTGCGAATTATCTGGTGTTTACAGGGCTTGTGAACAGTACAGAGATCCGCCGATTGCGACCATCAAAGCGTCTCGTAACGATTGCTTTCCGATTTCGAGAGATTAGTAATGTTGCGTCGGCCCTTAGTAGGTCCGCCTCGATCAGTGGGTCTCTCGGGCGGCGATCGTTTTCCACCGCTTGCGGGCCGCGATGAGATAGGATGTTCCCATGATGTCGTCGCGTTGGCTTCTGATCTCTCTGCTGACGTTCGTACCGGCGTACGCAGGAGCTGCCGAGATCACCGTCGATCTCCGGTCGCGTGTGGAGGCGTTCAAAGGCACCGCGGAATGGCACGAGGTGCATCTCCAGAAGACGCTCCCCACAGAGGCGACAGCGATCATCATCTGCGATATGTGGGACAAACACTGGTGCAGCGGCGCCACCGGGCGTGTGAACGGCCTGGTGGGGAAGATGGAGCCGTTCCTGGACGTTGCCCGCAAGCAGGGTATCCAGATTATTCATGCGCCATCCGAAACCATGGCCTTCTACCGGGACGCCCCACAACGCAAACGCATGCTGGCCCTGCCGAAAATTGAGCTCCCTGTCCCGTTAGCCCTGGCTGACCCTCCGTTGCCGATTGACGACAAAGGCGGCGGGTGCGACACTCCGGACAAGTTCTATAGTGCGTGGACGCGTGAGCACCCCGGATTGCACATCGATGCCTCGGACGTGATCTCCGATAGCGGCACGGAAATCTACAGCTTCTTGCGGCAGCGCGGGATTCTTAACCTGCTGGTGATGGGCGTGCATACGAACATGTGCGTGCTCAACCGGACGTTTGCTATTAAGAAAATGACTGCTCTGGGATTTCGCTGCATCCTGGTCCGTGACCTGACCGACGCTATGTACAATCCGCAAGACGCCCCGCACGTGAGTCACGATGCGGGCACGCAGCTGGTGATTGAGTACATCGAGAAATTCTGGTGTCCCACCACCACAAGCGTCGACCTCTTGCGGGGATTCCGTCATTAGCCACTCGAAGCCGAAACACGCGGGCGGCACTTCGAGAGTACCTCTCGCCGAGCGCCTTTCCTGCCTCGCCGCGGGCCACCGCGCTCCGTAGCGGGCGAGCCAGAGGTCTGCTGTACGCCGTGCGGATGCTTCGGTCGTCAGCGGCGTTTCACGGGAGGAATCGGCGGTTCACCAGTTTAAGCTCCGGATAACTAATACCGCGCTGACAGCCCTGGCCGCAGTGTGTACGAGGCGACCCAACTAGGCCTTGCCTCCAGACCGAACTGGGAATACACTAGATCAGTTTTTTTCATCCTTGCTCGGGACCCTGCGGCTTCCCGATCCGTTCTGCCGCGGATCCCCCGCTTGGTACGGTCCGGCAGCTATACCCTGCCGCCGGACGCAGGCCTTGGCATCATGACCACGGTTACATCGTGGCTTGTATGGGAGGGGACTGGGATGGAGCATACCTTCGCGGTATCCATCGGAGGCGCCGCGGGACAGGGTGTCGCCACGCCGGGCAACATCTTCGCCCGGATTTTTGCGCGGCGCGGCCTGCACTTGAACGCCTACAATGCCTATCAATCTATCATCCGGGGCGGACATACATTTTTGACGATCCGCACCGGTCCGGAGCGAGTTAACAGCTTCGGCGACAGAATCGACCTTCTGATTCCGCTCAATCAGGACACCATGGATCGGCACCTGGGATTACTCGGTCCGGGCGCTGCGGTGGTGTACAACGGAGACACGGTTAAGCCCGGTGCGCCCGCGGACGGAGTCCAACTCTGTCCCCTGCCGGTTTCGCAGCTCACCAAGAACAGCCGCAACAAGGTCGAGCAGAACACGTTGGCGGTGGGCGCGGGATTGAGCATGATGGGTATCGGGTTCCAGCCGCTGGCCGAAGTCCTCACTCACCAGTTCAAGAAGAAAGGTGAGGCCGTGGTTGCCGAGAACATCGAGGTGGCCCGTAGCGCCTACGACTACGCCTCCAGCCACTTCCAGCCCTTCGCGCGACCGCTGCCTATGACCGACAGCCGCAAAGCCGTGCTGACTGGAAACATGGCCTTAGCCATGGGAGGCGCCGCCGCCGGCGTCAAGTTTTATTGCGCTTATCCCATGAGCCCATCCACCGGCGTGCTTCACTGGATGGCGACCCACGCCCGCAAGGCCGGCATCATGGTACGGCAGGTGGAGGATGAAATCGGAGTTGTCAATATGGCCATCGGCGCCGCCCACGCCGGTGTGCGTGCAATGTGTGCCACCTCCGGGGGCGGGTTCGCCCTCATGACCGAGGGCCTCGGCATGGCTGCGATGATTGAAACCCCGGTCGTCGTGATTGACGTTCAGCGGGCCGGCCCTTCCACCGGAGTTCCTACCAAGACGGAGCAGGGGGACCTATGGCAGATGTTAGGCGCCGGCCACGGCGACTATCCGCGGATCATCGTGGCCCCCACCAGCGTCCTGGATTGTTTCAAAGTAATTCCAGAAATTCACAATCTCGCCGATCGCTTCCAATGCCCCGGCATTGTCCTCACCGACCTGCTTCTGTCCGAGGGTACCTCGAGCGTCGACTCTGCGGACCTGGATTTTGACGTGGAGATCGACCGTGGCGACCTGATCACTTCCGCTTCCTCGAACGGCACAAATGGCTACAAACGCTATCTATTCACGGAAAGCGGCGTTTCCCCCCGTGCCATCCCTGGAGTTCCCGGCCACAATCACACTGTCGCCACGGATGAACATATGGAGGACGGTGTGCTGATCAGCGACGAGTTCACCAATCCCATCAAGCGCCGCGCCATGATGGAAAAGCGCCAGCGGAAGACGGCCGGCATCGAGGCCGCGGTCGCGCCGCCGGCATTGATCGGGCCTGCGGACGCGGATGTGACGCTCATTGGCTGGGGGTCCACCGCTGGCGTCATCGAGGAAGCACGGGAGATTCTGACGGAAGAGGGCATCACCGCCAATCAGCTTCAGATTCGCTGGATCGTTCCGCTGCATGGCGACGCCATCGTGGAGATCCTCAAGCGCTCCCACCGCACCATTCTCATCGAGAACAATTACAGCGGCCAATTTGCCCGCTACCTGCGCAGCGAGACAAGCTTCGTCCCCGACGGCTACATCCGCAAGTATGACGGTGAGCCTTTTATGCCGCACCATATCGTGGACGCGGTGAGAGAACAACTGGCCGGCCAAATCACGATGTCGGTCCCAATGCACGAAATCACGGTCTAAGAGGAACAGCTCATGGCAACAACCGCGTCGAAGTTTATGCAAGTTACCCTGCCCGATTTCAAAGGGAAGGTGGATCCGGATTGGTGCCCTGGATGCGGAGATTTTGGCGTTCTAGCCGCATTCCAGAAGGCGCTCGTGGATCTGCAAATTCAACCCCACAATGTGGTGACGATCAGCGGGATCGGCTGCTCCTCCAACCTGCCGGGTTACGTGAGTACGTACGGCATGCACACGCTTCACGGCCGCGCCTTGGCCGTCGCCACGGGCGTCAAGCTCGCCAATCATGAGCTCACGGTGGCGGTGACCGGCGGCGACGGCGATGGCTTCGGGATTGGCGGTAACCACTTCATCCACACCATGCGCCGCAACGTGGATTTGTTGTACCTCGCGATGGACAACCAGATCTACGGATTGACGACAGGTCAGACCTCGCCTACCAGCCGGTTGGGCATGAAGACCAAGAGCGCGCCCTTCGGAAATGTCGAGCCGCCGATAAACCCCATCGCGCTCGCCCTCGCGGCCGGCGCCACCTTCGTCGCCCGCGGGTTCAGCGGCGAGCAACGTCACTTGACCGAGCTCATTACGCTGGGCCTGCAGCACAAGGGCTTTGCCTTTATTGACGTATTCAGCCCATGCGTAACATACAATCACGACAACACCTACCCTTGGTTCAAGCAGCGGGTGAAGAAACTGGAGGATGATGCCTCTTACGATCCCGCTAACTGGGCGATGGCAATCGAGAAGTCGCAGGTTTGGGGGGACGTGATTCCGATCGGTAGATTCTTCCAGCGCACCGACCGGCCATCGCTCGAGCAATGTGAGCCAGTGCTGGACGAGGGCGGCCCGCTGGCACACCGAAATCTGCGGATCCCGGCAGACGTGGTCAAGGAGTTTATCGACGAGCTGATGTAAGTATTACGTTCCGGCGAGCGGTTGGGTTCTTACTTGGCGCCTGAATCCCAAAGGTCGCCGGCCCGATAGGTTGGCAACCGGAATAAGGGGAGCGAATGAATCACTTCGATGACCTCGCGCAGATAGCGGAGGACCTCCGAAAGATAGGTGTGGATGCATGCCATGAGTTCCTATATGGTCCTCACGGGTGCCACGAAGGTTTGGACGTCGCGGACGATTTCTTCCCGCTCTGGGAATTGAATCTTCTGGAAAACCAGGATGCATTCGAGAGACACGATTTCGCGGCCATTAAGGCCCGTCGCGGCCCAAACTGGTCAATTGAAGCGCACGGCAAGGGAAGAGAGGTAACCTCGTAGATTCACCGCAAACCCGGTGGGCCGCATATCTCCGTCGCCGTTGCCGTGGGCCATTTGGCCTGCGGACCACAAGGCGATTTGATCGCGGCCCACAGTTGAGCCGGCGGGCGAATGGAGACATCACTCCCGTGAAGTCCCACGCACGTCAAGGGGACGGCAAACGCGCCAACCGCGGATGTGCGGAGCGTGGACGAATGATCCCAAGCGGCCGGACACTGTTGTGCGCCGCATGTGACGGACGGCTACCGACAATACGAAATAACACTCATGGTCGGCCCAGCTCCGAGGTCGCCGAACTTCCGAAGCGATCAAGGCCGAGGATCCCCTGGCCGCAGCTTCAGAAGCATTAACGTTGCTGCGGGTACTGATGAATAAGCGAGGAACTCTGTGCGCGTTTTCATTAGCTGGTCTGGTCAACGAAGCAAAGCAACTGCCGAGGTACTTCGGAAATGGTTGAAGCAGACTATTCATGCTTGCGATCCTTGGGCGTCTTCGACTGATCTTCATTCGGGCGATCGCTGGCAGGCCGAAATCGCTTCTGAGCTTGCCGCCAGTAGCTTTGGCATGTTGTGCCTGACTCGAGAGAACTTGAGGGCTCCTTGGATACTCTTCGAAGCAGGCGCCCTGCGAAGGCCCTGGGCCGTTCTGCCGTATGCCCTTACCTCATCAATGTCGATGCGGGCGAACTGCCTGCGCCGTTAGCTCAATTCCAAGCAAGCCAAGCCACGAAGTCGGGGACGCTGGCGCTCGTTCAGTCGTTGAATGCATCGATCGCATCTAGCCGTCTAACCGAGAGTCGGCTGGACGAATCTTTTGAGGCGTGGTGGCCGAAGCTGGACAAAGAGCTGGTGCGACTAGCGCAAACCATGGACGGCACTTCCGAGAATGGCGGTTCGGGGGGTACCAAACTGTGCGTCCGGGGAAACGAGGGTTTCCAAAGTGCAACGGGCCAGGACTTTGGTGCTTATCTCCGGCGTTCCATCAAGGCGGCGCCGACCGCGTCGGTGGTCAAGGTCCTTGGGATGGACTGCTCAGAGGTCTTTGGGGATTCATTCGGCGGGTTGGGTATTTCGTCCAAGCGGGTTCGCACAGAGCAGGCGCATCGGGCGGGCCCGCCGCAAAACGAATGCGCATCTGTCTGGACGGGAACCGGATTAGCCTGGCCCCGTGGATCCACGGAAAATCGGAGTCATGGAATTGCGATCCTATGCTCTCTCCGTGGAGCCGGATGTTCGATCCAAAGCCGCTGTATGCCCTGCGCGAATTGCGCGGAAAGGCAGGCGGCGCGATCGGGTATTTGGCATCCGGCTATTCGCGCGCATTCTCACATGGTGACATCCATATCGGGATCGTGACCGCACGAGTACCACGAGGTGGCGGGAATGCCGGGCTGGCCAGGCACATTCATCATGATCACAGCACCTACGTTGAAAAGGTAACGATCGACAACGTTATTCCCACTACTAACATTTTGGGGGGTGCCGAGCACCATCGTGCAGGAACCATTACTGTCAAAATCGCTGACAAGGAACACTTCCGTGATCACATTACCGATAACTGATGGATTGGCCGGGGCCATGAACGGGCTTGCCCAGGTCTGAGTTCGATTCTCGTTCACCGGATGCCTTCCAAATACAGCCGAGATCATCAGTGCATGATCCTGCTGCGGATCTCCGTCCGGGTCCCAGCCGAATAAGGGTCCGTTATTGGGAGAGTAATTCGCCGGCCAACTCCCGCCGACCGGGCCGACGCGAATACAAACCTGTGTGCCGCTGCTAACCGATACAGAGGGCGTCGTGTGGTCGCTACCCTGGTGCGCCGAGCTATAGAAGGAGTAAGAGTTTTGGCCGTTGACGGGCTGGTTCAAGATCCAGGCCTTGGAGGTTAGCAGCGGACTGGCGCCCGGCGACGGCGTGACAAACGGAGCGAACCGGCCATATTGTGTATGGCTCGTAAATCCCTCCGACGTTAGGTCAATGAGCAAGTTCAGGATGAGCTGTGTGGACATCAGTGTTCTCCTTAGGTGTGACGTGAGTTGTTAGTTGGAATGGCGTTTCGTCTCGTCCAAAGTCGCCAGAAAACGTTGATAGCGGACATCGGCGCGCAAGGAAACGAGTTCCTGCTCGTTCCTGATTTCCTGCACCGGGTGGCCGGCCGCGATGGCGGCTTTCAGTACGCGGAGCGCGTCATTCCGCTTACCGCAGACTTCGTAGGCGATCGCCGCAGCGAATAACGCCCTGCCAGACTGCTTGGGCAGCCGCTCCAGCACCGCAAGTTCCTCCAGAGCATGAGGGGTGTCTCCGGATTTTGCGAGATAGCCTGCCAGGTGGCCGTGCCGTGTGGCATCGTCCGGCGAGGTAGCGATCTGCCCGCGAACCAGATCGATGGCCCGTAAATAGGCTGCCTTGGCCTTCTGACGCATACCCGGCGCCCATCGATAGGCGTCTCCCAGATTTCCCCAGTACAAGTAATTCGTCGCGCTCAGCTCCACCGCCTTTTCCATGGCGGGCACGGCCTCGCTGAAATGGCCCTGGAAATATCGCAATGTGCCGAGATTGGTGTAGCCTTGCGCGCTCGGCTCAATTTCCAACGCGCGTTGGAATGCCGACGCAGCGTCTTCGTAATCTTCCTGCATGTGATAAGCGGCGGCAATATTATTGAGCAGCCGCACGTTGTCCGGGACGAGCTGGCGCGATCGCTCCCAAACCCTGGCAGACTCCGAGTATCGAGCAGCGCGGTAGAGGAAGATGCCATATTCCGTATTCGGAATCCAGTTGTTTGGCGCCAGCCCGACCGCTTTGCGAAACAGGGTTTCGGCATCGGCGGTTTTTCCTTCAGCGGCCGCAAGTTTCGCCAGACCGAGGAAGGCGAGCGCGCTCTTGGGATCCAGAGTGGAGGCGCGGGTGAACTCGGTATTGGCCTCCGGCCGCATCCCGCTGTCGAGTAGCGTGTTGCCGAGCGCGATGTGGCCGGCGGCGAGATCGGGGGCGAGTTGGACCGATTTGGCGGCATATTCGCGGGCGAGATTGCGCCACTGCTGGTCCGGGGTGAAAAGGTTTCGGCGCAAATAGGCTTCCGACAGACCCGCGTAGGCTGCCGCGTACTGCGGATTGATTGCGATCGCCTTCTCCAAGAACTCCGTGGCGCGCTCGATGTTCCCTCTCTTGTCGTAGCGGTCCAGACAGGCGCGGGCGGCGCGGTAGGCGTCCGACTCATTGCGGATGAGCATCTTCAGCGGATCGACGGCTTCAGGGTCGCTCCGATGGAGGACTCGCGACGCGATGGTCTTGCGCACCGGAGGCAGAAACGCGCAGGCGGCAATCGCCAGCACCGCGGCCCCGGCATACAGTCTGCGCAGTTCGCGCCGTTTGGCGTCGGCGAACACTTCCGCCGACGCGGTCAACGCGTTCAGCGCGCTGCGCAACTCGGAGGTGAGCTCGCGTGCGGTCTGATAGCGCTTCTCCGGCTTCTTCTCCAGGCAGCGCAGAACGATGGTTTGGAGGTTGGCGGGAAGGTCGCGGACAATCGTGGCGGGAGGCGGCGGCTCCGAATCGACAATCATCCGCATGCAGGCAACGTTCGAATTCCCCTGAAACGGCCGTACTCCGGTGAGGATTTCGTAGAGCAACACACCGAAGCTGAAGATGTCGGAGCGCGCATCCATTCGTTCACCGAGCACCTGTTCGGGGGACATGTAGGCGATGGTGCCGACAATCTTTCCGGGCTGCGTGCCCAGCCCCGTAAGGGTTACCGTCTCCTCAGCTGCACCCTCCGCCATTTTGGCCAGCCCGAAATCCGCCAGCTTGGCATAGCCGCTCCTGGTCACCAGGACATTTTCGGGCTTGATATCGCGGTGCAGGATCCCGCTCTCATGCGCGCATGCGAGCCCGTCGGCCACGCCTACCAGCAATTCAGCGGTAACGCGCCACGAGCGTTTTTCCGCCGTCGCCCAAGCTTTCAGCGTGCCGCCGTCGACTAGTTCGGTCACCAAATAGGGGCGCCCTTCGAACTCGCCGGCTTCGTGCACGGTCACGATGTGTGGATGGTTCAGGGAGGACGCTGCCTTGGTCTCCTGGCGGAATCGGCGCCGTGCCGTCTCGTCCATCAATTCGGTGAAGAGGAACTTGATGGCCACGAGCCGGTTGAGGCGCGTGTCGCGGGCCTTGTAGACCCGCCCCATACCGCCCGCTCCCAGCGCATCGAGGATTTCATACGGGCCCAGGCGCAGGCCAGGAGCTAACTCTGTGCGGGTCGGTTCTTCCATGGAGTTTGCACCGCCCTTGTCCTGTTCGAGTAACGATTCCACATCGCGCCGCAGATCCGCGTCGTCCCGGCAAGCCTGGTTCAGGAATTCGGCGCGCCGCTCCGGCTCGTGTTCCAGGGCCGCGTGGTAGATCCACTCGATTTTCCGCCGGCGTGCGTCCATAAGTATCGCCACGGTTGGGGTGAAGTATATCACTACTTCGATTAACTTCGCGGGCGGACCAGGGACTGCGGACCAGGGACTGCGCAATTAAGAGCCGTGAGTAGAACGGAGTTAGACACGATGTCTTTGTCGTCAGGCTACAAACCAGCAAGACGCCCTTGGACCGACGGCTCAGATCGGCAAATCTCGGCGCGCCGGTCGCTTGGACGTAAAACGCCAAGCCGCGGATGTGCGGAGCCTGGACGCATGATCCCAAGCGGCCGGACACTCTTGTGCGCCGCATGTGACGGACGGCTGCCGATAATACGAATTAACGCTCCGATTACGGGCTGATTCCTGGCCTGCGCGGCAGCCGTCTCAGCGACCACGGTGACGCTCAGCGGCCCCACTGTCGCGCGTCACGGGCAGCAACTATCCGTGAGTGCTGTCCACCACGGGCACGTCGCCCGGGGGCCTTCGCTGCTACGGGGCGCGTCGAACATCCTGGAGTTCACGCGAAGTCTCGGATGCCGGTTCCGCACGAAGGGTGATCCCGATTTGAGAGGTTCTCCAACGCCGCCCATTTCACCGACGTCGGTTGAACGCTGGTTAGCGACGTAGAACTCGGGCCAGCCGGTCGCCAGCATAGGGCGGGTTGAAGTTGAAGTTCACCATGGGCTCGGCATGATGCAGTCGGTGATGGCGGATTTGCATGGCTCTTAGTCCCCTCACGCCGGGTATGCGAGTCAAGAATCGATCAAAGCCGTTGTCAGCTACATGGGTGTACCAGTGCGTGACCTCGTAGGTCACAAAGTGCAGGAACACTCCCAGGAAGAAGGCAGGTGCCAACCCGGCCCCGAATAACGCCGCGAAAGCGGCGTAGTGAACCGTCAATAGCAGCGGAAAAATGTACCAGGCGATCACGACCTCCCTTAATGCTTCGGAGTCCGAAGTCTGAAATCCCTTGCCGTAGAAAATCCGGTGATGCCTGGCATGTCGTGGATCCGGCCGGCGACCATGCATGGCATACCGGTGCCACGCGTGTTCGAAGATGTTGGTGTAAAGAGCACCTGCAAGGCAGACAACCAGCGCGCGAAAGGAGATTTCAATATGGCGGAATGCGCCGAGTTGCAGTCCGACTGCGGCGAGGTAGCACCCCGTCGCCCACCCGGTGGTAATCACGAGCGGCTTGGCCGAGGCAAAGCTCATAAGGCCAGTTTAGCTCTACTTTGACTGCCGGTGGCTGCGTTCGATGCACTTCACAAGGAACTCTAGGAAACCTGATACGCTGGTGCCGATCCTGCAAGTCGCAGCCGGCGGCGAACACGAAGAGTCCAATATAGAACAGTTTTGTTGCATGGTCGAGTCTCGAATGAATGGAGTCGATGCCTGGCTGCAGCAGAAGGGCGTAGCGGCGACGTTCAAGGCCTGGTCCGTAAGAGTTACACGAGATTTCCCCACTCCCTGTAATTTTGACTACCTGGAGTCGGACCCCCAAGAGGGTCACGGTGTGAAGACGAAGCGAAGGGTCTTGCTCGCGGCCACCCGATCCCCGCCAGTCGTTCGCGCAGGTCGAAACCGCCACTTCAGGGCGGCTTTCTGCGCCTGTTCCGCCAGGTAGCGGTGAACGCTATCGTCGATCTGGTTTCTCACTGCGACGGCCCGCACCACCTGTCCCCGATCGCTCACCTCGACCTCGACCGGGATTATTACCGGGGCGTCAATCCGCGACCGGATCCCCTCCGGGATTTGCGGCTGCACCTCGTGCAGCTCCGCGGGCACCACCGCCACTTGCGACGGGGATACGGATACCGCGGCTGACGGCTGCGCGGCCCGCGGTCGCCCTGGGGACGGTGCGAGGTTCACCTCATTCGATACCTTGGTTTCGGGTTTAACCGGCAGGTCCGCAATCGCCTTCACCCGCACCGTGTCGCCCGCTATTCCCGAGCCCTTCGCGTAGAGGCTCAGCCGCAGACGAACATCTCTGTTCGATGGTGCGTACGTGAATATTCCGCCGCGCAGTTGATCCGCATCCAGTTCGATATCGCGACGAGAGTCCCCATCGGTCACCTCCAACCGCCCCCGCGTGGCAATGAGGGTGCGCGGGTTGGCGTCCCATCTCACCTCCAATCGCCCGTCCACAGGACGCGCGTCCAGATGAAGGTCCGTCCAACGCGGTTCGCGAGCCGGCATCTGCATTGCGTTGGTCATCTGGGTGATCAACGCTCCGGCTGCGGCCGAGACGAGGCAGATGAGTGCCGGGACCCACCAGCGGGCGCGTTGTAGAGGCGCGACATCACGCTCTTCCGCGTGAACCCGACGGGGTGTCGCAGGCGGGAGACTGGGAGGATTTTCTATCGCGGGAAGCGACGGAAGAGCCGACGGCGGCTCGGGGGGATTCTCCGTCACAGCAAAGGGCCAGGCGGGCTCCTCGATATCGGGCAACAGGTGCCCGTCGCGAAAGAGCCGAAAACTCGCCACGCAATTTTCCACCGACAGAGGCTGCAACATCAAGTACACGAACCACCCGGTTGGGAAATGCTCCCGCACGAAGGCCTCGTCTGCCTCTTCGATGACGGGGTCCCGGGAGGTGAAGCTCCTAAAGAATCCGACCACGGGAGATTTCGCGCTGGGCCACGCGGCCATCAACTGGTGCAGTTTCACCCTGTCACTCTCGCTCAAGGCGTAGGAAGGCCCATAACGGTGCTCACAAGCCACCTCCTCGAATCCTTCGAGCCGCACCTCTTCGGAATCAGCGATGCCGAGAAGGACTCCTCCGACCTCGATCCCGCGACGCGGCAGCGCGACAAACCCATCGATTGTGAGCCGCCGCAGGCCGCGCACAACGGACTCGCTCAACAGGACAGATTGTCCGTCCTGGGGCGACTCCCGTTTGTAAAATGCCATGGTGCATCGATCAGCAATCGTCCGACCAGCGTGAAGATGTGGACGCTGCCCGCCCAGGAGAAACGTCATTACGAGAATACTTTCTAGCTCTACCCGGTCGCTCTGACCGCTCGTCGCTCAATCCGCGGTTTGGTAAAATCCCGTCAGAGTGGATCGCTTCAGGGCGGCTGCCCACTCATTCGAAACGCAAGACACGCAGGAGCGTCGGGCTTCAGAAAATCGCGTCACAGGATGCCGGCTTCACCCGCCCATCTGGCGATGTACCGTTTCAGGAAGGCACTGAATTCCTTCGCTTCTTCTGGCAGTTTCCTTCCTCTGTGGCTGATCTCGTAGAACTCCAGCGTTACGATCGGGTCAACGAGTTCGCTCATCGTCACCTTGCGGTTGCGGCACGCCGGTAAGCCAAACGAGGGGATAATCGCAATGCCCTCGTCAGCCTCTACCAGGCCAATCTGCGTATCCAGCAAATTGACGGTTTGGCGGCGGTTCCAAACGACGCCACTCTTCTCGAGTTGTTTGTCGATGAGTTGCTGGTGGGGATAGTTCGAGGTGAGGGAGATCAGGGTCTGCCCGTTCAGCGCTGTCCAGCGGGTCGAGACGCGGTTGAACGCAGCATTCTTATCCGGGCGGATCACCATCAGCGAAAAGCGAAAAAACGGTGCCCGTCGTACGCCCGGCATCCTCTCGAAGAGGCCTAATCCCAATTCCAGCTTGCCCGCAGCAACTCGCCGCGCGACTGTGCTCAGATTCCCGTCGAAGAGTCGAATACGTAGATCTGGCCGGTGCTCTCGAAATTCCCTAATCGCGGGCGGCAGAACATTCGCGGCCAACCACGGAGTTGTCCCAACCGAGATCGAACGGGTCCTTCCCTTCGCCGCCTGCTCGATACTCGACATCGCCGCATCGAGCGCGCTTAGGCTCGGCTGCGTGACTGCCAGGAGATTGCTGCCGTAGGCGGTCAATTCAACTTGCCGGGTTGTGCGATCGAAAAGCCGGAATCCCAGTTGGCGCTCCAGTTCCCGTATCAACACGCTCACCCCCGAAGGAGTCATGAAGAGCTTCTCCGCGGCGCGCGCGAAGCTCTGGTGTTGGGCGACAAAATGAAAGGCCCTCAACTGCCGCGACGTGAATTCCATTGATGGGATTCTATTTCCATTGATGAGAGTCTATCAAGAGCCGGTGAATATTCAGAACTTGTTGTTCACGATAAAGCGATGTAGAAATGAGTATACCCAGTGAGTATACCCAGTGAGTATACCCAGTATGAAGCGGCTGGGGATCTCAAACGAAAAGGAGCAAAGACATGACTGACAAACGGAACATTGGAGAATCGGCCAAGAACATCGTGCTGGTCCACGGTGGTTTTGTGGACGGCTCCGGATGGCAGAGCGTTTACGACACGCTCAGGAACAAAGGCTATAACGTCGCGATCGTTCAGAATCCCACGATCTCGCTCGCAGACGACGTGGCGATCACACAAAGAACAATAGCTGCGCAAGATGGCCCCGTCATCCTGGTCGGACATTCCTACGGAGGAGTCGTGATCACCGAAGCCGGTAACAATCCT
>JAOAPT010000056.1 GCA_025463045.1 Candidatus Solibacter sp. | reverse complement strand
GGGGCGGAACCAATCGCGCGCCGTCATCCCGCCACCGGCGCCGCCGGGCGAGGCCGATGCGGCAGCACCGCCGCCGCGCCCGCCGCGACCACCACCACCGCCGCCAGCCGGCGCTTCAGTCGCAGCCGGAGCCGCAGGCGCGGGCGCCGCTTCGGGTCCGCCGAAGCCGCCGCCGATTGTGCGCCGCATGGTGTTCGCGCCTCCGTTGCCGAAGGTCTCGTACATGCGGAGCATGCCGTTGTGATTGGAACTCATGAAGCCGAGATAGCCTGGCGCCCACATATCGACGAACGCGTGCGTCCACACGCCGGGCATGCCGTAGCTGATCAGCTTGGTCATTTCGAAATCGGCGAACCAGGGGAGCTCGGCGTAAAGGATCGGGTCGAGCGTCGGGTTCTGCGGAGTGGAGCCGCTAAAGCTGTAGACCAGGGGCTGCGACTCATGCAGATCGTGCATGATTGGCGGGTGCCATTCCAGGTAGAACTTGAGCCAGTTCTTCATGGTCACCTGCGAATAGTTGATGTCGCGATTGTTGTCGTGGAAGATGTACTTGCCCCAGTAGGGCGGGCCGGGCGTACGATCCTGCTCGCTTTCCTCGGTGAGCTTGTACTTGTAATACCAATCGACGTAGCGATCGCGGCCATCTGGTTCGGCGGCGGCGGAGAGGAAGACGATCACGTTCTTGCGGATGTTCTGATAGAGCGGAGACTCGTCGACGGCGAGGCGGTAGGCGAGTTCCATGAGCATCTCGGGCGGGCCGGTTTCGGCGGAGTGGAGACCGCCGGTGAACATGTAGATCGGTTTCGCCTCGGCGATGATCTGTTGTGCTTCCTCGGCGGAGAGTCCGCGCGGATCGGCGAGACGGGCGAGGCGCGCTTTGTACGTGTCGAGATTGCGGATGGTCTCTTCATCGGCGACGGCGACCACGAGACACTCGCGGCCTTCGTCGGTGGTGCCGATCGGCATGAGCTTGACGCGTTTAGACGCGGCGGCGAGCGCGCGGTAGTACTTGGCGAGATCGGCGGTGCGGGTGAGTTTCTTGGGAGCGCCCACGTAATAGCCGAGCACGTCCTTCGTGGTCGGAATGCCGGCGGCCTTGGGCAGATGGTCCACCAACGGACTCATGAATTCGGGCGCGGTGGTCCATTCCTTGACCAGACGGGCGTAGTCTTCGTCCATCGCCTGTTTGGTTTGGGCGAGGCCGAGAGCGGCAGTGAGGACGGCAAGCGCGAGGGCGCGCGATGTTCGCATGGGTTCTCCGGTGGACTTGGCCTTTCAGTATAAGATAACCCTCCACGCTGCCGTGCGGTGCTGCGTCGTACCGAGTGGAGGACGACGAATGCGGATCACGGGGTTTGCCCTGGCGGCGGCGATGCTGCTGCCGGTGGGTGCGTTGTATGCGCAGGATATGCGCGAGTTTCCGGTTTACAAAGTAGAGTTCACGCTGCGGGACAGCGCGGACATGGCGGCTAAGAACGGCCGCAAGTACACCCTTCTGGTGAATGCCGCGCGGCGGGCGACGATGAAGGTGGGGAATCGCGTGGCGTACCCGACGGCCGGGTCGGGAGGGGTCGGACAGAACAACACTCAATTCCAGTATTTCGACGTTGGTGTGAATATCGATTGCACGGTAGAAGAGCGCGGCGGGAAATACATGATGCACGCGGACCTGGATTTGAGTACGGTGGTGCCGGCGGAGAAGTCGGGAGTCGGCAGTCCGGCACCGACGATCTCGCAGATCAAAGTCAATATGGACACGACTGTGGCGGCGGGGAAGCCGACCGTGGTGGCGTCGTTCGACGATCCGGGCACGTCGCGGAAGTTCGACGTGGACGTGACGTTGACGAAGATGTAGCGGCAGTATCTTATCTAGATTCTAGAGGTGCTTCTTCAGGAACGCCCAGGCGAGTTCGCCGTTGAACTCGTGGACGCCGGGAAAGATGGCGAGGTCCAATTTTGAGGCGAGCGGTGTTAGGCTCTGACGCACTTTGTCGACCGGAAGGCCGGTGTCGCGCTCGCCGTACTGGAGTTGCAGCGGGCGCGGCAGGATGAGGCGAACGAGGTCGGCGGTCGCGATATCGTCGGGTTTGCCGTAGCTCGGTTTGGCGGGCGTGGGCGGAAGTTCTCCCTGGAAAGAGCACGACGCGACGGCGACTTTGATGCGCGGTTCGAGCGCGGTGGTGTACTGCGTGTAGTAGCCGCCCCACGAGAGTCCGACCATCGCGACGCGCGCCGGGTCGACCTCCGGGCGTTCGAGGATGACGTCCAGCGCCTTGGTGATTTTGGCGACTTCGACCGACATGAGAGTGGTGCCGCGCGCGCGTAGTTGTTCGTCGAGGATGGGGCGGACGTCCTGCGGGATCGGCGTCTCGTGATCGCGATCGCGGTAGGGGTAGAAGATGTGGTGCGGTGCGAAGACCACGTACCCGCGTTCGACAGCGCCGCGCACCATATCGTGATAGTTGGTGCCGCCGTGGAAGGTGGCGAGCTCAGGGAATCCGCCGCCGCCATGCAGCGAGATGACGAGCGGCGCGCGAGCCTTCAAGCCTTTCGGAATAATGTAGAGACCGTAGGTTTCTAACTCCGGCGTGATCGGGATGTAGATGCGGTAATAGGTGGCGACTGCATCTTCGCCGGATTTTTCCAGGCGCGCGGTGGCGCGGTCGCGCAAACGGGGCGGGGGATAGCCGATCTTCTCCTGGAGGGTGCGGCCGGCGGGCGGCTTCGCGGCGGGTAACGCCTCGATGTACGCCCGCACCTGCTTCCATTGCTTGATGCGCTCCGGCATTTGGGCGAGCAGATCCTCTTCGTAGAGTTGTTGCGCGCCGGCGAATTGCAGCGCGGGGACAAACAGGAGGAGAGCGCGCATTATGAGAGAGCACATCATGAGAGAGCGCATCAGAGTTGCGCTCCATAGACCGGGATGGCGGCGCCGGTGATCTGCGCCGCGGCGTCGCTCGCAAGGTGCGCGAGCATGGCCGCGACCTGATCGGTGGGGATCGTGCCGGCCGGATTGCCAGGCGTGGCCATGGATCCGGGCAGCACCGTGTTCGCCGTGATTCCCAGGTCTTTGTTCTCGAGGGCGATGGCTTTCACGAGCGCGATGATGGCGGCCTTCGACGCGCTGTAGGCGCCGAGCATCGCGCCGGGCTCGGCGCCCTGGCGACTGGCGACCACGAGGATGCGTCCTCTGGCCTGCGCGCGCATATGCGGCAGCACGGCGCGCGTCATGAAAAATCCGGAGCGGAAATTTACGTCGAGCATCTGCTCCATGGTGGCGTCGTCCGTATCGGCTACGCTCTGTCCGCCGGCGAAGCCGCCCATCAGGTGGACCAGCGCGTCAATGCGGCCGAGTTCGGAGACCACGCGGGCGGCCACCTGGCGGGCCGCTTCGCCGCTCGCAAGATCCGCGGGGATAGCCGTGAAATTGGGGTGCTGGAATTGATCTGGCTTGATGTGGCGAGAGACGCCGGCGACCCTGGCGCCCGCTTCCAGGAATGTCCGGGTGACGGTGGCGCCCAGGCCGCCGGCCGCGCCCGTGATCAATGCAACTTTACCTTCGAGTGAGTGCATACGCCTCCGATCAATGTTTGATCAAACCCATGTGTTTGATCATACCCATGAGCTTCATCATACCCATGATGCGGGTGAGCGGCGCCTCGGGCGCGGGCGGCGTGGCGCAGGTGGAGAGGCGTTTCGCCCAGAGGTCGGCCGCCAGCGCGAGGTTGGCTTCGGCGGCATCGCTCAGCGAAGGCGGTCTGCGTGGAGGCGCTTGCGGCGCGGCGGGGGGACCGCCGGTACACGAAAGGAGATCCTCCTGGAGAGCGGCGAGGAGAGCAAGGCTGCGGCGATAACGCTCGGCGGCGGGCAGGCCGGGAGCGATGGCGTCGATCGGCAGCATCTGCTCGCAGAGCGCGATGCGGGCCTGATTGCCTGCGCTGCGGAAGGCGCTGCACGCCGCAGTGATGTCGCCGAGCGCGAGCTCTTCTTCGCCGAATTGAGCGAGTGTGGCCTGATCGTCCGGCGCGCGTTTGAGGAGCTGGCGATAGAGATCGGCAGCCTTATCGTGGAAGCCGAGCGCGGAGAGGCGCTGCGCGATGTCGTGCTGAAGCGCGGCGTTGTCAGGGCGCTCGGTGGAGAGCGCGATGAGTTCGGCGGCGGCCTGCTGCGGTTTGCCTGCGCGTGCCAGGGCTTCGGTGAGTTCGATGCGTGCGCGGATGCGATTCGCTTCGCTGCCGGGAGGCCACGCGCCGTAGATGGCGCGCTGGAAATGGGCGATGGCGCGATCGAAATTCCCAATTTGCACCTCGACTTCGGCGACCGCGAGATTCGCGGGCGCATTCGTGGGACGCTCGGCGCGCGCCTCATCGAGATAGATGAGTGCCTCAGCGGGGCGCTCCGCCTTCGCCAGCGCGAGCCCGAGGGCGAGACGGTATTCGAACTTGTGCGAGATGGAGAGTGCGTTGCGATAATGCTCGATGGCCTCGTCGTAACGCTCGCGGGCGAAGAGCTGGTTGCCGGTCTGGTAGCTGCTTTCGGCGCGCGCAATGCGCTGCGCGCCGAGGCCGTAATTGACGAGTCCGGCGACGATGCCGAGGACGATGAGTACCGCACTGGCGACGACGAACAGGCGCTTGCCGGGGATGGCGGCGGGCGTGTCGGGCGCGGACGGCGTGAGCGGTCGCGATCGACCAATTCCGTAGGCGTTGAGAATGTCGGAGACGGCGACGGTGCCTTTGAGCTCGCGGACGTTTTCCCGGCTGACGACGGGGAGCGCCTTGAGGTTGCTCTCCGCGATGCGGCGCATGGCGTAATCGAGCGAATCGTCCGCGTGCAGATGCGGGGAGGCGCCGCGTACGAGGTCGCCGGCGAGTGTCGGTGAGGCGGAGGCGCGCGCTGCCTCGAGTTGTTCGAGCGTGACCATGCCGAGCAATCCACCGGAATCGATCACGGGCCACGCACCGCGCTCGGGGTCGATGGTCGCGAGCGCCTGTTCCACGCTCTGCGTCGCGCTCAGTGCGGTGGATTCGGGACGAAAGGCGTTGCCGACCATCAGGAGATCTTCGCGGGCTCTCGCGCCGGAAGGCAGGTGGATGCCGTCCTGGTGCTGGAGCGCTTCGTAGATGGGCTCCTCCTGCAGGCGGGCGGAGATCCAGTAGCTCACCAGGTTAGAGATCATGAGGGGGACGATGATGGTGTAGTCGCGGGTGATCTCGAAGATCATGATGACGCTGGTGAGCGGCACGCGCACGATGCCGGCGAAGGCGGCGCCCATGCCGACGAGCGCGTAGGCTCCGGCGCTGCCCGTGTAATCCGGCAGGAACTGGTGAGCGACACCGCCGATTGCGCCGCCCAGCATCGCGCCGATGAAGAGGCTGGGGCCGAACACGCCGCCGGCGTTCCCGGACGAATAGCAGGTTGCTGTGGCGACAATCTTCAGGACGACTAGCAGCGCCATCGTACCGATCAACATCTGACCGTTGAGCGCCTGGCCTACGAAGCTGTAGCCGACGCCGAGCACGGCGGGAAAGTACCAGCCGAGTATGCCGACCGTGAGTCCGCCGGCCGCCGGTTGCAGCCAGCGGGTGCGAGCCGGCAGCTTGAGAAAAAGTTTGCGCTGCCACAAGAGAAGTTTCACAAAGCCGACGGACACTAATCCGCCGGCGACGCCGAGGAGGGCGTAGATTGCGAACTCCAGCGGATGGACGAGCTGGTAAGAGGGCACGTGGAAGAGCGGCTCGTCGCCGAGGAGAAGGTGGAGCACGATCCACGACGTGGCGGAGCTGAGCACGATCGAGCCGAGCACGGGCGCGTGCATGTCGCCCATCACCTCTTCGAGCGTGAAGAGCACCGCCGCGATCGGAGTGTTGAAGGCGGCAGCGAGCGCTGCCGATGCGCCAACCGGCAAGAGCGCTCGCACACTGCTCGGACCGAGTCCGAGTCGCCGGCCGAGCACGGACGCGATGCCCGCACCGATCTGCACGCTGGGGCCTTCGCGTCCGAGCGCGATGCCGCTGGCGAGTGAGACGGAACACAGGCCGAACTTGCCGAGCACAGTGCGCAGGCTGATGTAGCCATCGCGCAGGAAGAGAGCGACCTTCGTTTGGGGAATGCCGCTGCCGCGCGCGCCGGGAAAGTATCGGTAGAGCAGGAAGCCGGACAGCAGGGAGCCGAATAACGGAATTGCGAGCCGGCGCCACGCCTCACCGTCCGGTGGGTAGAGGCGCGATCCCAACCGCTCGGTGAGCAGAATGAAGGCGACGACAACCAGGCCGACGACCGCGCCGATGATCAGCGTGAGAACGAGAAGGACTTTATCCTCATGCTGTGCCCGGGCCGGATTCCCCACTGTTTTTATCTTACAGTCCGGTGATGCTTTCGGGAAATATTACGGGCGTCCCGGTGCACATATCGGGCAATGACCCTCGCTGTATTGTTCGCCTCTTCACGATTGTGGCAGTGTCGCGGTACGCATCGGCGTGTGATGTGGGCGGCAAATGCGATACACGCCGCTGCGATCGTGGTGCTGATGCTGACGCCAGCCTGCGCGGCGGCGGGCGGGCTATCATCAAAGACACGGACCATCACCTGATGAAACTTCGTCTTGCCGCAATTGCGATACTGATCGCGTGTCACACTCCCGCCGCGGACCGGAAACTTGCCGCCCTGATTATCGACGGAATGAATAATCACGATTGGGCAGCCGGGACGCGCGCCATCCAGAATACGCTTACGGGCACCGGCCGATTCACGGTGGACGTCTCCACGTTTCCGGCCAGGCCCGACTTCAGTAAGTACGACGTCGTGATCAATAACTTCAACGGCGGACACACGCCGGAGGGGACACGATGGCCGCGCGAAATGGAACAGGCGCTGGCGGCCTACGTTCGCAACGGCGGCGGGCTGGTGGTCTTTCATGCGGCGAACAATGCGTTCTTGAACTGGCCGGATTACAACGAAATGATCGGGCTCGGCTGGCGCGATAAGACCTTCGGCGAAGGTATCGCGGTGGGGCCGGGCGGCACGCTGGTACGCGTTCCGAAGGGCGAGGGCCTGAATCCCGGGCACGGTCCGCGGCACGATTTCGAAGTGTTTGTCCGCGATGGCGCGCATCCGATCACACGCGGACTGCCGGCGCACTGGGCGCATCCTTCCGAGCAACTGACGCACGGCCAGCACGGTTCCGCGCAAGGACTGGAGATTCTCACGTACGCATTTTCCGAGGTATCGCATCAGGGCGAGCCGATGGATTGGGTGAAACAGTATGGGCGCGGGCGAGTGTATACCACGATGCTCGGGCACACGTGGAAGGACGAGTTGAATCCGAATCTCGACGACGTGTCTTTCCAGGCGCTGCTGGCGCGCGGCACGGAATGGGCGGCCACCGGAAAAGTCACGCTGCCGCCGGATCTCGGATGGAAGCCGCTCTTCAACGGAAAGACGCTCGATGGGTGGGAGCCGCGCGGCGATTGCCGTTGGAGCGTCCTGCCCGACGGCACGCTGGTGGGCGAGCGCACAGTGGGAACGCGGCCGGCGGATCTGAAGCAGATCGGCGGCTGGCTTGGCAGCCAGGCGTGGCTTTACACGAAGGCGGAGTACGGCGAGTTCGATTTACACGTGGAGTACTGGCTGCCGGCGAATGGCAATAGCGGCGTGTCGATCCGCGATCAATCGCGCGCGCACGGTGCGATCGGCGAGCCCGATTCGGTGCGCCCCGAACTGGCTGCGTTCCCGAAGACCACGCCTGCACATATCGGATACGAGATTCAGATCATCGCCGACGATGCGGAGAAATATCCGACGGGCAGCGTGTATACGTTCGTGCCGGCGAAGATCGGCGTGCAGCGGATGGGCTCGTGGAACAGCATGGAGATTGAGTCGCGGAATCAGATGATTCGCGTGCGCGTCAATGGGCAGGTCGTGGCGGAGAGTCCGGGCGACCCGGCGAGGTCGAAGGTAGGGCCGATCGGGCTGCAGTTGCACGACCGGTTCTCGATGGTGATGTTCCGCAATCTGCGGATTCGCGAGCTTTCTACCAGGTAAGGCGCGGTTTCTTGCGATGGGCTTGGTCCAGACCGAGCAGGCTCTCCTGGCTGTTGCGGTCTCTCTGTCCGTCGGTGCGTGGAGCACGCTTGTAGGTGCCATCGGGCATCATGCGGCGGGCGTTCACGTTGTCGAGGAGGTATTCGGCGAGGATGCCGTCGCGCACGCGGCGCATCAGGTCGGCGTCTTCCAGCGGGAACAGGACCTCGACGCGGCGATTCAGATTGCGCGGCATCAGGTCCGCGCTGCCGAGATAGATTTCTTCGTCGCCGCCGTTCCGGAAGTAGAAAATCCGGCTGTGTTCCAGGAAGCGTCCTACGATGCTGGTGACGCGTATCGTCTCGCTGACGCCGGGGATACCGGGACGCAGGCAGCAGACGCCGCGCACCAGGAGATCGATCTTCACGCCTGCCTGAGACGCCTTGTAGAGCGTGCGGATCATCTGCGGATCGACTAACGCATTCATCTTGAAAACGAGGTGGCCCTTGCCTTCGTGCGCGTGTTTCTCCACCTCGCGCTCCACCAACTCTTGCAGGCGCTCGCGCAAATTGACGGGGGCGACGAGCAGCTTCTGGTAGTCGCGCTTCGCGGAATAGCCGGTCAGGAAATTGAAGAGGTCGATGACATCCGCGGATAATTCGGGACGGCAAGTGAACAACCCGATATCGGTGTACAGGTGCGACGTGACCACGTTGTAGTTGCCGGTGGCCAGGTGGAGGTACGGCCGGACGGTGCCGCCCTCACGCCGCAGCACCATCGCCGCCTTGCAGTGGATCTTCAAGCCGAGCAGGCCGTAGACCACGTGTCCGCCCGCCCTTTCCAACGTACGCGCCCACTCGATGTTGCTCTCTTCATCGAACCGCGCTTTGAGCTCCATCAGTACGGCGACCTGCTTGCCTTCTTCGATGGCTTCGAGCAGCGCCTCGACTACCGGCGAGTTTCGGCCGACGCGATAGAGGACGACCTTGATGGCAAGCACGTCGGGGTCGCGCGCCGCTTTTCGCAGGAAATCGACGACGGGTTGAAACGATTGGAACGGGTGATGCAGCAGCACGTCGCGCTGGCGGATGATCGCGAACAAATCCTCGTCATCGGTGGAGGGCTGTAGCTCCGGCGGCGAGGAGGGCAGAAACGGCTTGTACTTCAGATCGGGACGTTCGATCTGCGTGACGGCCGCCAGCCGGCTCATACCGAGCAGTCCCTTGGAACGGTACACCTGGCTCGATTCCACTTCCAGGTTGCTCATCAGGATCTGCAGAATGTGCTGCGGCATCCGCTGGTTCACTTGCAGGCGCACCACGCTGCCGAATTTGCGCTGGCGTACGCCCTCTTCGATGGTTTCCAGCAGGTCTTCGGCTTCCAGTTCTTTGATCGCGATATCGGCATCGCGCGTGACGTGAAAGGGGTGAGCTTCCACGATCTGCATTCCCGGAAAGAGGCTTTGCAGATTCGCGGCGATCACCTCTTCGATCCAAACGTACGACTCCTCCCGGCGCGTCCGGCGGCGCTTACTCGCGGACTTCTGCGAGCGCGTCAGCGGCACGAGGGCGGGCAGGGAATCGGGGACTTTGACGCGGGCGAAGCGTTCATCGCCGCCGGCATCGCGGATCAGCACGGCGAGGTTTAAGCTGAGGTTGGAGATGTGCGGGAAGGGGCGGCCCGGGTCGAAGGCCAGGGGTGTCAGGACGGGGAAAATAGTTTCGGAAAAATATCGCTTGCACGTTTCCAGTTGCCGGGAATTCAAGTCGGTGTACGAGAGGACGTGGATGCCTTCTTCGGCAAGCTCCGGCGTGAGTTCGGCCTGGAGGCACTCGTGCGAGCTGTCCATCAGCCTCTTGACTTCGCGCCGGATGGCTACCAGTTGCGCACTGGGGCTCATGCGATCAGGGCCGAATTCCGGGATGCCGGCGTCGAGCTGCGCGTTCAAGCTGGCAACGCGCACCATGAAGAACTCGTCCAGGTTCGAGCCGACAATGGAGAGGAAACGCATGCGCTCCATGAGTGGATTGGTATCGTCGCGCGCCTCTTCCAACACGCGCCACTGAAAGCTGAGGAGTCCGAGTTCGCGATTGACGTAGAGGCTGGGATCGTCGAGATCCGGCGCGGATGCCTGGTGCTTCTTCGCTCGGGAGGTCGCCGAAGTGCTGGACGAAACGGCCATGTTCTCTAGGCTACCCCGGAATAAAGATTTCGTGGCCTCAACGTCCGGGGGATTCGCCCGTGACTTCCGCGAGCTTGCGGAAGAACTGGCGCTTGCGATCGGTATCGATGCCCCAATTGACAGGCGGGCTCTGATAGCCCTCCGGATCGAAGTAGCCCCAGGAAGAGTACGCGCCGAGCGCGGCGGCGAAGTGATTGTCGGCGTCGTCGAAGCGGAAGTGATCGTCTTCGTTGATCAGCACGGGCATCGGCCGGTAGCCCGCGGTCGCGCGAGTCCTGGCGATCATGGTGCGGATGCGCTCGGGATTGTCGGCGCCGTTGCCGTGAAGCAGCAGGAAATCGGACGCGCGGATGACGTTCGCACCGGCGGGCGTTCCGCCTCCATAACTCGTGCCGGCCAGCAGGCGGTGTCCGTCGCGCCTGGTGCTCTTCACGAGCTCGATCAATTCATGAACGCGCTCCGGCTGTAAGATCGCGTGATCATACTTGACGTTGCACTCGTTGTTGACCTCCACCAGCACATTGCGATAGCCGCCATCGAGCAGCCAGTTGGTGGCGTTCAGCGTCGCGCGCCGTACCGCGGCCTCGTCCTTCACGCGCTGGTCCTGACCGAAGTAGAAGTAGCCGACGATCGCGACCATGCCGAGCTCGTCGGCGCGATCGAGAATGCGGGCGAGGCGCGCCATGTAAGCGGGGCGCAGGTTGCCGTCGGCGTCGATCGCGGAGTTCTCCCAGGGCTGCTCCTTCGAGTAGCCTTCGGGACTGCCGCCTTGCAGGTTGATCGTGAAGGCGAGCAGGCCATGGCGGCGCCACTCGGGCAGCGCGGCGAGGAACTCGCGCGTATTGCGTTCGGCGTCCCAGCGATGTGTATCGCGGTAGGCCCACCGGTCGCGCGTCGCGGGGTTGAGATCGTCGAAGATGCCCTGCACGGCGCGGTTATTCATCAACAGTCCTTCGATGCGCAGGCCGCGGTAGCTGCGGCCCGCGTAGGTGAGCTTGCCGTTGATCAGGAACTGATCGGCGCGGATGGAGACTTCGGTGCGGCGTGCGGTTGCGGCGCGCGTGATCCACGGCGCGGAGCCGGCGAGGAGGAGTGTTCGGCGGGTCATGGGATCACGCTAGCACTATGCCACAATGAGTTTCTATCCCGAGTTTCGATCCCGATGCGAATCGCATTTGTCTTACTTCTTGCGGTGTCTGGCGCGCTCGCGCAGGATGCCAAATTGCCCGACGGGCTGTACGCCGCATTCGCGACCTCCGCCGGAGAATTCACCGCGAAACTGCTGGAGAAGGACACGCCGGAAAGCGTCCGCACGTTCGTGGGTCTCGCAAAAGGGACGAAGGCGTGGAAAGATCCGAAGACGGGCAAGATGGTGAATCGCCCGCTGTACAACAATTTGAGTTTCTATCGCGTGATGCCCGGCGACATGATCCAATCGGGCAGTCCTACGGGCACGACCGCGTGGAATTGCGGCTTCACGATTCGCGACGAGTTTCTCCCGGGGTTGAAGTTCGATCGCGCGGGAAAATTGGCGATGGCGAATGCCGGCGGGGAGAATTCGGGGGGCTGCCAGTTCTTCATCACGATGGGGCCGATCTCGCGTTGGGATGGCAAGTACGCGATTTTCGGGTATATCGTGCAGGGGATGGACGTGGTGGAGAA
>JAOAPT010000024.1 GCA_025463045.1 Candidatus Solibacter sp. | reverse complement strand
GCTTCGCAGCACGCGCGCGATCGCGGCCAGCAGGCGGTCTGCGTTGACGGGTATGGGATGGCTGTGCTGGACGAGCATGCGCTGCATCGTCAACGTAGGGTCGATCGCGATCGGATATTTGGGGAGGCGTCGACCACCGTAGGTTCGAGGCAGGTAGGAGGCAAGACCCTTCCAATCCGTCGCAACGGGTCCCTCAAAACCCCGGTGCCGATTCAGCGCGAAAGGGTTCAACGCCCAGACTGCGGGGCGCACGCCGGGGTGCGACGGACGGGAGGTGAGTGCGAAGTAGAGAGCGACCAGAGCCGCATCGGTCCAATCCAGCAGCCGGGTAGGCGCCCGGTAATGCTGCATGAGGAAGTACCACTCCCACTGGTCCCGGGGCACACGGCCCGCCACAAGGGGAAGCGCCTTCCGGCTGAACTCCGAGCGCAATTCGTCGTCGGCGAAGCGCTCGCGCCCTTCCGTGGTACGGTACAGGCCGGGAGTCAGTTTGTAGCGCGAGTCACCCGAACCGCGAAACCAAGGAGCTTCGTACCCCTCGCGTTTGGTGAAGCGCTGCAGAATCTGCTCGACCCATTCGGCAAACTCAGCCATGCTGGTCACAGTCGACCGCAGCGTTGTTTCGCTAGTCACCTTCGATCGCCAGTTCCGCCCAGCCCGGCAAGGTCGCCGGCCGATTATTCAAGAACACGATCCGCCGTGTCTTCGGAAATGGGAGATTCGTGGCCAGCGCGCGATTGTAGATCGCGAACTGCTGCAGAATATTCCGGTAGTCGGCGTTCGTCGTATCGAGCCAGGCGCTCTTGGCGAGCAGGCCGCCGCCCCATCCCATGGAGATCAGGCACGTGCCGTTCTCGCGCGCATTCGCGAGACGCTGCTCAAGTTCGTCGAGACTGCGATCGAGCAGCCCCATCCCGGCGAGCGATGCATATTGCCGTTGCAGCGCGAGACAGCCCGCGGCGTACACATTCGCCGCTTCGAAAATCTTCGCACGATTGAAGCCTTCCGGCCAGCGCAGACTTCTGCGCACTTCGGCCTGCATCAGGAACGTTCGCTCGTCCCAATCGCCGCGAAAGATCGTACCGGGCGCCGCCATCTCGGCGAACGTAGGAGTGCTCTCGTCGGGGCGCGCGCCATCCACAGCGCCGCGCGGACTCTGCTTCCAACCCAGCGCGAAATTCGCGCCGCGGGGCTGCAGGGTCGACGTCCGCAGCAGGTATATCTTGAACTCGCCCGTCGCCACCACTTCGGAATCGCCGGCGCTCACGTACCGCATCCGGTTCGCTCCGCCGCCGCCGATCGCCTGTTCCTCGACGCTCTCCGCAGGACGCCGCGGCGGACGGTCGCCCTTCACCCGCCCGAGCACGTCCTGCAGCATGCCGTCGCGCCACTGCGCAAACACCATGCCGGTGCGAAGGGCGCCTTTGATCGCCGTAGCCGGAAGATACGGTCCGCTCGCGCCCGAGGCGAACGTCGGGATGTGCAAACTCTCGCCCGCCGCGCGATTCCAATACGCCGAGTACGCGGGATTCTCGAACGGCACCCGGCGTCCGGCGAAGTTCTGCGCGAAGCCGCCCCAACTGGCGAAATCCAGCTTCTCCGCGTTCTTCAATTGCGTGAGGTAACTCTCGAGGCGCGGACCCTTGGCCAGCAGGCGGAAGATGCGCCACTGGTCGAGCACGTTCACGTGGTCCTTCCAGACCATGTAGTCGATAGGCGCGAGTTTGCGCCCGTCGCCAACCAGCAGCGGGGTCAGGCAAGTGAGGCGATAGCGCATCAATGCACCTCGGGCAGCCGGATGGACAGCGCGAAGCCGGCGCGGAAGACCGGGTGCGCAAAGCCATCGGGCGCGACGTCGGCCGCGGAGCCGCGCGGCACGCTCTCGGCGTACAGCACGGAGCCTTCGGCGACCATCTGAATCTGTTTCTTCAATTCCCCACTGCCCGACGGGCTCTCGACGCGTCCCCCGCGAGCGAGCACCGTGTAGCTGCCGCGCCCCCAATCCACCGCATCGGCGGCCGCCGGGGTGAACAGGGAAAGCATCCAGTGCGCCTGCAGCGGCGGACCGCTCGGACGTCCCGCGGCCAGCGCCGCGAGCTCGTGCAATTCGGGTTCGGGTTCCGGTTCGGGTTCCGGCTCGGGTTCAGCCTGGGCTGCCTGCACCGCTTCCGGCTCGGGCTCTCCAATCGACGGCCCCTCCGGTTCCGGCTCTTCCACCGGCGATTCTTCGGGCTCGGGCTCTTCGACCGGCGGCTCTTCGGGATCGGGCTCCTGCGCAGGAGGTTCTTCGCGCGCCGGCTTCTGCTGATCGGGATCGACCGCGGGAGGCTCTTCGCGCGGCGGTTCCTTCTGATCGGGATCGATCGCGGGCGGCTCTTCGCGCGGTGTTTCTTCGTTCGGACCGGCGACTTCGACCGGCGTTTCGATTTCACTCACCGGCTCGCCCATTTCGGACTTCGCCAGCGCTTCCATGGCCGCCGCTTCCAACGCGGCCTGCAGCGCCTCGTCGATGATCTCCGCGTCGCTGCCCGGCGCGGGAGTCACGCGCAGTTCCGCCGTCTCATCCGGCGCGAGCACCGATGCTTCCGCAACTTCCGCCACGGGCGCAGCCGTCCGTTCCTGAATGATCATTTCCGGCAGCATGCCTTCCGTAAATTCCGGCGTCTCTGCCCTGCCCCAACCGCGCGAGCGCTCGCCGCCGAAACCGGTATCTGCCAGCAGGCGGAACGCGGCTTTCACCGGATCCTGCCAGCGATCGCGCGCCGCTCCATCGGCAAAGCCCACGATCGTCCACAATCCCGACCCCGGCCGGAATTCGATGCATGCCGTGGCGTGCCGTTCGCTCGCTCCGCTTAATCGATCGACCGCCGCATTCCATCGCACGCCGGTGCGGAACGGGCCGGATTTCCCGGTCGGAACCAGGCAACCGCTGGCGCCATCCACACTCCACTGATTGGCGTTCAACTTCTCGCCTGAAAGCAGCGCCTGCACGACCGACAACGGCACGAAACGCGCGCTCTTCCAGCGCACTCGCGCCGACATCAGCGCGGGCGATGTGGGCGGCCAGATGGTCCGCGGCGGCACGACGAACTCGAGCTCATCGAGAAACGGAAAGCACGAGCTGAAGCAGACGGCGGGCGTTTCCGTCCGCGCCGTAGCATCCAGCCATTCCCCGAGCATGCCCATGCGCGCCATCGCGCTCGTCACCGCGCTATACAGCGAGTCGCTGTGATAAATCACGTCGACGCGGTTACGGGCGCCCGAATCCGGGCCGATGCGCCAGGGGCCCGCAGGACGTAGTTTGATGACCAGTCCCGGGTTCATTACTCCTCGCGCACGAAGGCAAATGCCGACTCGTTGACGGCGGCTTGAATCGCCGACAGAGTCGCCCCAGCGCTGATCTCCTTTTCGGGAGCGCCCGTCGCGTAGTAGTTCTTGTTGCGCCACGCAAGTCGCAAATTCGAGAAGCTGACGCGTCCGCTGCCACGCGAACCGCCGCCGCCGAGCGCGTCGTCTTCGAGCAGCCGCAGCCCTTCGAGCACGCGCATGAAGAGCGGCGCGTCCTCATCGCACAGCACGTCCATCACGAAGCGCGTCTTGAACCGCGCCCCCATCGGAACCCGCTCCAACGTGCGCGGATTAGCCTGCGACGTGATGCGATCGATGGCGTTCTCGCTCTTCACTTCGGTGAGCTCGTCGTCTAGATTCTCACGCATCGCAGCCGTGATGCTGTCCGGATCGAGCGGCGCGTCGAACACCGCGAGCCGCGCGGGCGTGGCCTGCGACGTGTCGAGCGATTCGCCCTGCACGCGCTCCATCCGGCCCGGATTGCGGCCGAAGAGCAGACAGATCTCATCGTCGGGACGATCGCTCTGGTGAATGCGCACCTCCTGCCCCTTACGGCGGGACAGGTAGACGAGTTCGCCGGGGATCGCCATCCCACTCGATTGCTCGAGCAGTGAACGGATCTTGCCGCGCAGCGAGCTGCCCGGCACATAGGGCCGGCCGAACGCGTCTTTCACTACGGGATTGTCGCTGCCGCCGATCTCCAGCGAACCCTTGCCGGCGCCGACGTGCAGGCCGGTTTCGCAGAGCATCTCGCCTTCGAGAATCAGCTTCCCGATCAGTT
>JAOAPT010000013.1 GCA_025463045.1 Candidatus Solibacter sp. | reverse complement strand
CCTGAGGTGGTGCTGACGTTCCGTAACCCGGCTAAAGGGGCGGAGCGATCTTCGGTTCGAACCGAAAACATCCGATAGTCGAAGCGGATAGCGTAGAGCGGATAGGCAGTGATTGCCGCGCTATCGGGTACAGAGGTGAAGGGGGCAACACCGCCTTTGCCAAATCACTGGCGGCCGGATGGCGACATCCGGCCGCCCCAACGTTTCTCTCGGGATAAGTGTGCCCGCCCGCCCGTATTGATACCCCAAATCACAAGCTTTGAGAACTTTTGAACCGCCCTCCCGTTGTCTCAGCCCACGAGCAGTGTTAGCCTTCCCATTCCGATGACTGGGAAATCCTCGATCTTCGCCTTCCTTATAATGACCGTCGCGCTCTGCGCACAAGAGCCGGCCGTCCCCGCTCCTCCTCCGTCGCCCGAGCCCAACCAGGCCCTCTTCGGTCAGCACCTGCAACGCTCAATGGCCCTTTTGGACACCAGCAGCAAGCAGCGCCGCTGGCCCGTGAAGGTCCTCATCTACGGCCAGTCGATCACCGGCAGCAGCCTGCTGACGAAAATGATCGACACGTTCCTCCGCCAGCGCTACCCGTTCGCCGACATCACGCTCGAAAACCGCTCGATCGGCGGCTTCGGCGCGGACCGCCTCGTGCGCACGATGGAGCACGACCTCGTCTCCTATTACCCCGACCTCCTGATCTTTCACGTCTACGGCGGCGAACGCACCGGCGATCTCGAACGCATCGTCTCCAACGTCCGCCGCTTCACCACCTCCGACATCGTCCTGCTCAACCACCACCAGAACGGGGATGGTAAGGCCGATCTCGAGTTCGGGCCCAAGGTCCTCCGCTACCTCGCGCAGAAATACGATTGCGAACTGGTCGATGTCACCGCCAACTGGCCGCGCTACCTCGAGGAGAATCACTTCCCGTCCACCCGCATGCTGCGCGACAACGTCCATCCGAATCCCGATGGACTCGCGCTTCTCACCACCCTCGTTGGCCGCCATCTCATCTTCAATCCGCTCTCGCCCTCGCCGAGCGGCATGTCGACCGTCCGCTGGTACGAGGCTCGCCGCCCGCTCGAAGAGGGCGGCACGAACGAGATCACGTTCACCGGCGCGCCCTGGAAGTCCGATACCGAAGGCGTGATCGGCGACGCCGCGGCCAGCGCGCTCCGCCTTCAGTTCGAGGGCAACCGCATCGACGCGGTCGAGGCGCACACCAAGGCGAAGGTCGTCCCCGGCACGGCGAAAATCCTGATCGATGGCAAGCCGCCCTCGCAAAATCCCAGGCTCTACGCCGTCACGTTACCCAGCCGCGGACCCGAGACCTGGTTCCCCTGCATCCGCCGCGTGCGGTTCGAATCGCTCCCGCTGGTCGAAGACTGGACGCTCAAGATCACCGAGATCAATGAGGACGCCACGCGCTTCCGCTTCCAGGTCGCGGGCTCGAAGACCGGACCCGATGGCGAAGGCGTCTCCACCGAGAACTTCACTTCCAGATCGAAGCGCGTCGTCATCGAATCGCGCGACTGGATGCTGGCCGACATCATGAAGATCTTCAAGCAAAAGGCGCCGCCGCCCGTGGGCTACGAAGTCAAGTGGAGCATCGTCGCTCAATTCACCGACACGTGGAAACCAGAGCAGGCGGCCGACTCCGCCAAGGTCTACGCCACGACGCTCGCGCAGGGCCTGAGCAACGGTCCGCACACGCTCGAACTCATTCCGAATGGCGATGGCCCGATCCCGGTCGAAGCGATCCAGGTCTACCGTCCGCCGATGAAATAGGAGACTCACATGCGCCTGGTACTGCTTGCCCTCTTCTGTTTGCCGGCGATGGCCGCCGCCCCCGCCGTGTGGACCAGCGCCCATGAATTGCGCTTCGTGCTCGACGATCCGCTGCATCACCCGTTCCTCGCATGGCCGCGCACGCTGCTCAGCTATCCGGTGCGCTTTGAGGAAAAGGTCGCGCTCGACCATCTCGTGCTCACGCGCAAAGATACCGGCGAGCGCGTGCCCGTGCAGTTCTCGAACGTCACGCGCGATTCCGCGACGCTGAACTTCTTCTCCGACCTGCCGGGCGGTGCGCACCGCGAGTTCGTGTTGACGCTCGCTGCGCCGCAAGCCGCGCAGCCTGGCGTGTCGGTTATCAGCGAAAAGAACATCATCGTGCTCGACTCCGGCGTGCTGAAGGTTCGCATTCCGGCCAGCCAGCCCGTGACGGGCAATGCGCCCGGACCGCTTATGCAATTCTCGCGCGGCGGTAAGTGGATCGGGTCGTCGACGCTCAGCATTACGGGCGATCCCGTCGTGTCTATCGAGAGCGCCGAGCTCGATTCCGGTCCACTCTTCGTCACGTATCGCCTGACCTACACCACGCGTAGCGGCGCGAAGTACATCGCGACGATAAGGTGCGCAGCCGGCATGGACTTCGTGCGTTTCGAAGAAGACATGGAAGGTCTCGGCGAAAGAAGTGGCGTCTTCGAGAACACGTGGGACGGGTTCGCCGTCACCAATCGCCAATCGTCCAACCATCCGTATCCGTTTCCCGACCGCATCGCCAAGCCGCACACTTACGACGACTACCCGTGGGAGCGGGTCGACGAGCGCCAGATGAACACGCATCTCGGCGTGCAGTCCGGCCTCTCGGCCGATGGCGAGATGCCGTTCTATCTCGGCCTGTTCCAGCCCTGGCCCGCATTTCGCGTCAGCACCTTCGCGAATTTCTGGAGCCAGTCGTCGGGCGATGCGCTCGGCGTGTTCATCGATCGCGTGACGGAATGGCAGGACCACGACTACGCCGTGTGGCACAGTTCGCCCGCCCTGCAGCTCCGCTACTATTACCGCGACGGCAAGCTCTCGTGGCGCTGGCCGCTGATCCGCGGACGCCGCTCCACCGGCGTGGGCTTCTACGATCACGCCCGCGACATCGACGCGATGACCCGGATGGAATCCGCCGTCGCCGGCGTGCGCGGCGAAGACGGGTACACCTACCATGGCCATCTCTCGCCCACCTCGCACGCGATGTGGATGCAGAGCCGCTATGGCACGCTCGATCTCAACATGGTAAAGGATTGGACGCTCGCGTATCCCGACAGCGCGCGCCATCCGAAGGCGCTCTTCACGCAGGGACAGCAGAAGCGCGCCGCCGATCTCGAACGCATGGTGATCAGCTCCGGCCTGACGAACGAGCTCGCGCTTTCCGGCACGCGGCAGAACGGCGGATTCGGTCCGGTGCCGAGCCGGCAGATTCTCGATTCGTGGATCGACGCCTACAACCGCCTCTATCCCGAGATGACCGATGCGCAGCGCAAGCGCATCACCGCGGTGTTCCTGCTGATGTCCTACACGCACGCCGCCGAGGACTACATGCCGATGGTCCCGATGTTCAGCGGCCATCCGAATTTTCTCTCCGATGTGAAGTCCGTGCCTGCCGCGATGGCCTTCCTCTTCCCCGATCATCCGCAGGCCAACACGTGGGCAGACGAGTGGGAGAAATTCGTCGAGCTGAATACGCGCTATCACACCCGCCCCGATGTCGCGGTGTGGGACGCGCAGGGCGGACGCTGGACGGAAAATCTCGGCACGTACGTGTGGGGTTTCATTCGGCCCGCGGCACGCGCCGGGTTTGCACTGCAGAATCGCGACGGGTATCAGCGCTTCGTCAGCCCGCAGCTCGCGCAGGTCGGCGAGTGGCTGGTGAACGCGCTCTCCGCGCCGTTCGCCGGCGAATCGAAGGAGGCGCTCTCGCTGGAGAATCTCGAGCGCGATGCGCACGAGTGGGGCGTCGTGACGCCCGAAAAAGGTCCGCGCCGCGTCTTCCCCCCGGTCGGCGCGCATGCCGAACGTCGCATGACGCCGCGCTCCATGTGGTATCTCGGCGTCAGCCTCGAACGCTATGCGCCGCTCACCGCGGAGCATCTGATGTGGGCCGCGCGCCCGACCGATCAGGATCAGGAGGTCCTTCCCGGCCGCATCGATCCGTGGGACGCGATGTATGCGCGCCCCGACAATCGCGGCACGAATCCGCACCTGCGCTCCGCCAAGTACACCGGCAGCGGCATCATTCTGCGCGCCGCCGTCGATACTCCCGATGAACTTTCGATTCACCTCGGGCAGATCGACGAAGGCCCGAACTATCGGTGGGGCGTCGCCGCGGAGGGCGGTGGCGGTGGCCTGTATTTCTTCGCCAAGGGCAAGGCGTATAACCACAACGGCGGCGAGGACGTCGGCGACCGCTTCGCGCAGGACACGGATTTCGGCACCAACTTCGGCGTGTGGAAGAACGGCGCGTTTCGCTCAATCGGGCAGAACGTGCTCTCGCGCCCGATGTACGATCTGAATGTCGCGCAGTTCGCCGAGCTTGTGCCGCGCAGCGGTGCGGGCACTTACGCGACGCCCGAGTATGTCAGCCGGAGCGTGTTACTCGCGGGCCACGATTACTTCGTGCTCTATGATGACGTGGCGAATCAGGCCGTCGGTCATCGGCTCTCCTGGTTCGTTCGCCGCGGCGACGAGTTCCCCTCGATCGAGCTGGTGAAGGGCGCGGAGCGGCGTCTGGAGACGAACGTCACCGATCTCGCGACCCGCACCACGCTCGGCAAATGGTTCGACGGGCTGGGCGATTCGATGGCCGTGATCTCCGCGCGCAAAGATCTCAAGTCGACCCCCACGCCGTACGGGTGCACCGTACAGGGCCCCGGCGTTGACGATCTGATATTCCGCGATCACGCAGGCGTGAAGTACGAGTCCGGCGGCGTTGCGTTCGAAGGCACGGCGGGAGTCGTGCGTCATCGCGGACAGGGCTATGAGTTCGCGCTGTTCCACGGCACCAAGATCGCCATCCCCGGCCTTTCGCTCAGCCTCTCCAACACCGACATCGGCATCGCGGGTACCTCAACGTCGGGCAGTTATTACGCGCCCACCCCCGGCACTCTGCAAGTGAACCTCCCGGCAGGCACGCGCTTCTACATCGATGGCGCGCCGCAGAGTTCGCTCACTCTGATTACTGGACTGCATCGTTGGGAGATCACCGCCGGCGTGCCCGTCCCGATCGCACCTGCGATCGACCGCACGGAGAATCTCCCGGGCGGTGCACGCGTCATCGCGCAGACCGTGGCGAGCGCGACGTCGTATGCGTTCTCGATCAGCCGCGACAACGGCTTGACGTGGACCTCTGCCGGAGTCGCCGCGCGCCCCGAGATCGAACTTCGCGGCTTGCCCGATGGCGCGAAAGTGCACGTGCGCGTGACGGCGAGTAACACGGAGCATGCCGGCGCTCCCGGCCCCGAGTATCCGATCTACGTCACCAGCAAACCTCCCGCTCCGCCCGACGGTTTGCGCGTCCAACTCGCCGACGGCGCAGCGATGCTCACGTGGGGCGACCTGCTCGGCGTCGCCGAATATCGCCTGTACGTGCACACCGCGAGCAGTTGGCAGCTCATCTATCACGGCCGCGATCGCACGTACCTCGATCGCCGCGCCGGCATTCGGAAATCCGATGCTATCCCCGGAGGCTCGCACGAAGGCCCCATTGTTCAATACCAGGTAACTGCAGTGAACGGCAACGGCGAGGGCCCCCCGTCCCGCATCGCCGACAGCGACCCATCCTCGTGGCGCAACTGGGACCCGATGCCCGGCGAGTCTTTCCGCCGCTCGTCCCTGGCGATTCGCACGGAAGTGGGCCAGGAGTCGCTCCCCCGCTACTACCCGCGCTAACCGATCGCCATATCCCCGCGAGGCCCATCCGAGCCGCGACCGTGAGGGAGCGGTGGTCACCCGGAACCGTGGCGACCACCGCTCCCTTACGGTCGCGGCTCGGATTGGGATGCCTTGTCTGTGAAAGAATCTCAGCATGCGCAAGCTTGTTTTCTTCTTCCGATTCTCGCCGGAACGGATTCCATCGCCGGAATCATGCCGCACCGTGAACTCGAACTGGAAGTTGCCGCTGGGATCCCGTGTTGAAGCAGGATCAGGAACTCGGCTCGATCGCGAAGGGAAAGCGCGCGGCCGTGCGGTCGGAACGCTGTACTGGCGGCCGATGTGTATCAGGCCGCCGGCATCGCGCCCTCGAATTAGAAGTACAGCTTCAGGCCGAGCTGAACAGTGCGGTTCCCGCCGATGTTAGCGCCGACGTCCGCGTATGCGGTATTCACGTTGTTCTGCGTGACCGTCGGGACCGTCACGCCCTTGACCAGAGTGCCGGTGTAAGTCAGCCCGGTATATGCGATGAAGTTATTCGCGTTGGTCTGGAAGAAGACGTGATTCAGGGCGCCGTACAGCTCCGCGCGGAAGGCGAGCCGGATCTTTTCGTGGATCGGGAAATCCTTCAGGATCGCCATGTTGAACGTCGTGATGTGGGGCATGCGGACATAATCGATGACGCGCGGCGCGTTGCCGATCGAAAGGTAGGCGGGAGGCGTGAAGATCGACATCACGTTGATGTATGGGCACCGCTGCGTCACTGAGTTATTACAGTTGTCCTTCCAGTTGGGGATGACCGGGTTCACGCCGGAGTTGACGTTGACGCGGATGTTGCGAACCGCGTCCGGGAAGCCGGCGGTGGTGCCGGAGAGCGCCTGTAGCGGGAAGCCGCTGCGGATTTCTCCGTTGCCCGAGGTCTTCCAGTTGCCGATGATCTGGTTCAACACGGGATTGTGCGTATTCAGCAGCGGCTTGCCCTTGCCGAACGGCAGGTCCCAGTTGAAGTTGAAGCGGAAGGTGCTGGGGATGTCGGAGACGGAAATCGATTTATCGATCTTGCGGTCCTCGCCGTAGAGCTGCGGAGAGCCGGTGCCCCAATTCTGAATATTGCCGGTGCAGAACTGGCCGGCGCAAGAGCTGTCGTCCATCGACTTCATCCAGGTATAGTTCGCGCCGAACTGGAAGCCCTTCGAGAAGCGCTTGGTGAAGTTCATCTGCAGGGCGTTGTAGCGGGAGCCGTAGCCTTGGCTGAGCGGATCGGTCACGTCGCCGAGCGTCGGCACCGTGCGCAGCGAATTCTGCCGTGTGACTTGCACGGGTGTGCCGGCCGCGGTCAGCAAGCCGGTCGGGTCATCCACCAGTTGGCCCATGTTGAGGCCGGCCTGGTATTCCTTCACGTACTCGTCCAGATTGACCGCGTTGAAGATCGTCGAGGTGCCAAAATTATTCGTGCCCTTGGAGCCGACATAGTTGACGTCGAGTGCGTAGTCCTTGCCGAACTGGAAGCCCAGGCCGAGGTTCCACTGTTGGATGTAAGGAATGGAGACTTTACGGTTCAGCCTATAGATCGCGTTCAGGCTGTTGAAGTTGGTGATGATGCCTTTGTCCGGCATGACGAAGCCGCCTGTGGGGAGCACGAGCGGAGCGAAATCCATCTGCACCTGTCCGCCGTTGGCGGCGCCGGTGGTGGCGAGCGAAGATGCCCGTGGGCTGAGGTCGGGGAACGCGCTGCTATACAAGCCGTTAGTAGGGACGTGGGAGATGGCATACGCGCCGCGCAGCACCTGCAATCCCGGGAGCAGGCGGGGCAGCCGCCAGGCGAAGCCGAAGCGCGGCTCGATATTGTTCCAGCGCGTGGGCCATAGGGTGGTGGGCGCACCGTTCTGGCCATCGAGCTGAACGTAGCCATTTTGCTGGACGCCTGTGGGCAGCGTGATGCGCTGGTCGATGAAGGTGCCCTGCTTGTTGTACTTTTCACTCCGCGGTACTTCGAACTGGTAGCGAAGTCCCATGTTGAAGGTGAGGCGCGGAGTGACCTTCCAATCGTCTTGCAGGAAGCCGGCGACATATTTCCAGCGGTACTGATACGGCACCACGGCGGGGGCGATGCTGACCGAGTTGGGATAGCCCAGCAGCAGCGATGCCATGCCGAGCCCGGTCTGCGCGCTGGTGATGCCGGTGATCGGCTGCGTGTTGATGCTGCCGGTTCCGACATTGGTCTGGGCGGCGTTGAAGCCCCAGTTTCCGCCCACGTTTGAGTAGTCGATCAGGTTCTGCTGCGGCGCCTGGATGTCGAAGCCGATCTTCAGGCTGTGCTTGCCCTTCGTCCAGCTCAGCGTATCGCTGAGTTCGTAAAAGTTGTCGTACTCGAGGGTGCCGGGGCTGCTCGAAATCGACTGGACCTGGGAATCGCCGAGCGCGGTCTGCGGCATGCCGAAGCTCAGGAAAGAGGGGAAGCCGAACTCCTTGTAGCCGTTGAATGCCAGTTGTTGTTCCGTCTGGGTGCGGGCGATATTCGAGCGATTGAAGCCGAAACGGAATTCGTTCACTTTGTTGCCGCCCCAGGTGTAGGTGTCGGCGAGCGCGGCGTTGGTGCCGATGCTGCGGTCGGTGGGAACCTGCTCCGCCAAACCGCCCTGGAAGAAGCGAACGCCTTTGGTCGGCGCCTGCGAGAAGCGGACCGACAGGCGATTGTTCGCCGAGATGACCTGATCGACCTTGATGTTGTACCGGTTGTCGGTGTTGCGCACGTGGCGGAAGAGCGAGTTGTTCTGCCCGAGCGCGTTGATCGGCATGTTCGGCAGTGCCTGCAGGTTGAGAAGCTTCTGCCCGATCGGCGAGATCAGCGATTTCGGAATGGTCGCGTTGGGGAAGATCGGATACGCCGTGCCGGAAGGGACGATGATCGGCACGTTCGTGCCCGGGTTGAAGTGTTGGAAGATGAAGACTGGCTGGTTGGTGGCGCTGTTGTACA
>JAOAPT010000993.1 GCA_025463045.1 Candidatus Solibacter sp. | reverse complement strand
CCGATGTACGCGACTTCTACCGACTCGCCCTCCCGCCACAATTGTCCGCGCACCGCCCCGGCGATCATCGCGAGTTGCTGCGCCTCACCGCGCAGAATCTCCGCCGCCACCGTATCCGAATCCTGCGCGGCGTGATCCACCGTGCGGGCCAACTTCGCCACGCGCGATCGCGGCCAGTCCGGCGTATAGAAACGATGCAGCAGATCGTTCACATCCCGAGCGCCCGTCTCGGCCAGCAGAATCTCGCGCAGCGACGTCCGCGGACCCCAGCCCTCTTCCATCCGCAACGCGGCGCGCAACGCCTGGCGCGCGATATCGAACCCGCCGCCCTCGTCGCCGAAAATGTAGCCCCATCCGCCGGCCCGCGCCGACCGGCCCGACGCATTTCGCCCGAACGCAATCGACCCTGTGCCGGCGATCGCGATAATTCCCTGCCCTGTGGCCGTCGCCCCGGCGAGCGCGATCACCGCATCATTCGTCACGATCAAATTCCCCGTGCGCAGAATCCCCGCCAGGATCTCGCGCTTATCGTCCGGCCCGCCGCTCATCCCGAAGCACGCCGCTTCGAACCGTACCGCCGCCGCATCGAGCCCCGCCTCCACGCATGCCGCGCCGACGCTCTCCGCAATTGCGCCCTCGAGTTTCCGCCTCCCTTCGCCCGCTGCCGCGTGATTGCACGGCCCGCCTTCACCCTTGCCGACAACGCGCCCGGTCTCATCGCCGATCATCGCCAGCGTGCCGGATTGGCCGCCGTCCACTCCCAAGAACAGTCTCATGGTAATTGGTAGAGTCTCGCTCCTCTATCTTCGCCCACCGGCCGCACGCCCCAGATTTCAGCGTTCAGCCGCAGGTCGTCCGCGCCCTCGTCGCGGTCAAACACCAGCAGATAATCGATTCCGCGCCGCTTGAGTTCGGCGATCACCGCCCGCCGCAATCCCAACGGCCGCGGAGCGTCCGACGCGACCGGCGTACCGGCCAGCGATTCCCACTGCCCACGCTCGTTCAGCCCCTCGAGCCGCAGGCGGGCTCCGGGCTGATTCGGCGACGTCTCGATCACCACCGCGTCGGCCGTCTGCTCACCACGAAAATCGACCGCCACGAACTGCCCGGGCTTCAACGTATCGCTTGCGATCCAGAAGGTCGCGAGCGAATTGTCGAACGCGTCCTGCACGCCCCACGGGTACGGGTGCGCCGTCAGCCGCCACTCCGGCGCGCGCGGAAGTTCGCGCTCGCTAGCCAGAATCCGCAACTCGTGGACGCTCCAGAAATCCGTCCCGGTCGCCGTCTGCACGACGCGCACTCCGCGCAGCTTCCGCCGCGAGAAGCCGAAGCGCAGACGCAATGTGGGCGCAAACTCCGGCTGCGTCGCCGTCCATAGAATCTTGCCCGCGATCTGGTTGGGCGTCGCCTGATATTCCACGCGAATCTTCCGCGACGTGTACGCTTCCGGGATCGGCGTGAACGTGAACACCGTCGCGCCGGCCGGCGTGTTGCGCTCGATCATCCGGTCCACTCCGTAACCAAACAGCCGCGCTTCCAGATACGGCTCTTCCGGTTTAATCCGCAGCGCCTCTTTCCAAGGAAACTTCGTGATCCGCCACACGTCGCGCTCCGCGTAACGCGGCACGAGCGTCGGCCAGGAGATCACCGCGTGAATCACCGCGAGGGCAATCGCGAGCTGAGGAAGCGCGCTCACCCCGAGTGTCATCGCCAGCGCGACGAACGGCAGCGGAGGCAGCAGAAAACGCGTCGCGATATTGCTGAAGTAATTCAAGCCGAACACCAGCGCGGCGAGCAACAGTTGCCGCCCCTCGCGCCTACGCAGACTCAGCAGCGCCAGCGGCGAGAGCAGAAACACCGGACCGAGCAGCCCGGAGACCGTCCCGCGCGTCGTCACTTCCATCGGAATCTGCCACCGCGATTTCAGGTGATACATCGCCATCAGCCTGCGATATGTGTCCTCGAACGCGGCACTCACATAAGGATTCGGAAACTGGCGATTGAAAAACGGTGCCACGGGATTCTGCAGCACGATCCAGTTCTTCAGCAGCCATGGCGCGATCATCAGAGCGGCGAACCCGCCGACCGCGACCGCTGCCTTGCGATTCTTGATCGCGACAAATCCGACCGCGTACACCACCGCCGGCCACGCCGTATACTTCGACGCAAACGCGAAGCCCGCCACCAGTCCTGCCGCCGCCAGCACGCGCGACGAACGCTCCGCGTCCCAGATCTGCAGCAGGTAGAAAAGCGTGAACGCGATCGCGGCGAGCGCGACATCGTTATACGCGCTCGTCCCGTCGATGCCCATCGCCGGGCTCGCGAACACTAGCAGCGCAGCGCTCGCGCCGGCAACCGGAAATCCCGCGCGCCGCGCGTAGCTGTATACCTGCCAGGCGAGCGCAATGAGAAAGGTGAAGTGCACCATTGCCGCCGCGGAGTGCCCTCCGAACGGAAAGGCGAACAGGAAAAGCATCTCCACGCCGCCCGGCATGGCGGCGTAGAAGTTATCCCGGATCGCGACGAAGCCGTGCTCGCGAAGATAGCGCGCCACCAGCCCGAGATGGTAGCCCGCGCCGTCGGGGCTTACCTCCGGCGCCATTGCGTTCGCAAGATAGAAGACGAAGTACGCGGCGAATGGAAACAGCCACCAGCTCCATCGCGGCCTCCCGAACTTGGGCCGCCCACTAGCAATCGCTGTCGTCGCGACCGCCGCTGCCCCGATCGCAAAGAACGCCGCCGGGTACGCGATCCCGGCGCTGCAAAGCAGGAACACGATGAAGCTGAGCACCGCCCCGCCTCAGACGAAGCGCACGCCCCAAACGCGGCACGCGTCGCGCAGCAACAGACTGCCGAGCGACACGCAGGTCAGCGCCGTCAGCACCGCTCCCAAAAGGACCGCGTATGCCGGCACGTTACTCCGTGAATCCCGCGCGGGAGAGAATGAACCCGAGCCTGCCGCCATCGGCCTTCGAC
>JAOAPT010000981.1 GCA_025463045.1 Candidatus Solibacter sp. | reverse complement strand
GCGGACCTTTTCGATGGCCGCGCGCATGACTGCCGCAGTCGCGTCATTCAGGAAGTTAACTACAGGTTCATTGGAAAAAGGGCGGACTTCCATTCTGCCCTCAGTGTACCGCCGGGTGTGGATTGGTACCCTAAGAATCTAAGTCCGCTATTTCAATCCATGGCTCAATCACCCATCACGACGCGCTGCGACGATTTCGCGGCTTGGTATCAGGACGTGGTTCTTCAAGGCGACCTGGCGGAGCCGGCTGAAATCGTCAAAGGCTGCATGGTCATCAAGCCCAACGGCTATGCCATCTGGGAGCTGCTACAGCACGAGCTGGATACACGCTTCAAGGCCACCGGCCACAAGAACATGTATTTCCCGCTGCTGATCCCGGAAAGTTTCCTAAAGAAGGAAGCCGAGCACGTCGAAGGATTTTCTCCGGAGCTGGCCGTGGTCACCATCGCGGGCGGCAAGAAGCTCGAAGAGCCCTACGTGATTCGTCCCACGTCGGAGACCATCATCGGGCATTTCTTCGCCAAGTGGATCCAGAGCTGGCGCGATCTTCCCATGCTGGTCAACCAGTGGGCCAACGTGATTCGCTGGGAATTGCGCACGCGCATGTTCCTGCGCACCACCGAATTCCTCTGGCAGGAAGGCCACACCGCGCACGCCACGCACGAAGAAGCCAACGAGGTAGTTTTGCGGATGCTCGACGTGTATGCCGACGTAGCCGAGAACGTGATGGCCATGCCCGTGATCAAGGGCATGAAGACGCAGTCCGAAAAATTCGCCGGCGCTCTGCGCAGCTATTCGATCGAGGCCATGATGCAGAACGGCCTCGCCCTGCAGGCCGGCACCAGCCACGACCTCGGCCAGAATTTCGGCAAGGCCTTCGACGTCCAGTTCCAGAGCAAGGAAGGCCAGCTCGAGTACGTCTGGCAGACCAGTTGGGGTGTCAGCACCCGCCTCATCGGCGGCCTGATCATGACCCACTCCGACGACAAGGGCCTCGTCCTTCCGCCCAAGCTCGCGCCCATCAAAGCGGTGCTCGTCCCCATCTATCGCAAGGATGAAGAGAAGGCCGCCGTGCTTGAAGCCGCGCACCGCATCGCCAAGGAAATCGGCGCCAAGGTCGACGATCGAGACGGCCAGTCGCCGGGCGCCAAGTTCTTCCACTGGGAGCGCCGCGGCGTGCCCGTCGTGCTCGAACTCGGACCGCGCGATCTCGCCAGCGGCAAGATCGTCCTCAAGCGCCGCGACACCGGCACGAAGGAGCCCGTCGATCAATCCGAAGTCGGCGCGAAGCTCGCTGCCGCGCTCGACGACATGCAGAAAGGCCTCTACAATCGCGCCAAAGATCGCATGAAGGCCAACACCGTCCTCGCCAATTCGCTCGATGAAGTCGAGTCGATCCTGAAAGACGTCTCCGCCGAAAAGGGCGGAGGCAAGTTCGTCATGGCGCACATCAAGGACGACCCGGCCTGCGACGCGCGCCTGAAGGAATTCAAGGCCACCGTCCGCAATATTCCCCTGGTCGACGAATACGACGGCCCCGGCAAATGCATCGTCACCGGCGAACCCGTCGACCGCCGCGCCGTCATCGCCAAGTCGTATTGACGCCTGTCAACGCCCCGCGCGGCGCCGCCGGTCAAAACCGAAAGCTCACATCGCCCGTGATCGTGAACCACCGGTCGCGGCGATACGGAGGATTCACCAGCAGAAATCGCGGTGTCCCGCCCACCCAAAAGTGCCGCGTCAGTTTCACGGCCGCGCCGCCGGCGAAGTATCCGCCCCACCCGTGGTAGGTCGCGATGTTGAACGGATTGGGCCTGATGCTCACCGAGTACTTTTCAAGGAGCCCGCCGCCGCCGGCGGAAAGCTCGACCCGGTTCCAGGCGATCGGCGCGACGAATCGCGCTCCGAACGGAACCCAGAAATATCGATCGCTCGGATCGAAGCAGGATTGGCCGGTGCACACCGTCTGCCCCGGCTGCAGCCCCGTCATCAGCCCGGCCTCCAGCTCAAACCATCGAAGCGGACGGAAGCCGTAACTGATGCCCAACACCGGCGCCGTCTGCCGCTCGTTCGGATGGGAGGTGATCTGTTCTCCCCATCCGCCGCTCAGAGTAATTCTGTTCTGCGCCGGCAAGAATCCGGCCAATAAAAGCAATCCCACACACAGCCGCATGCCGCTAAGACCAGTGCCGCGGGCTGACAACTACACGCGCGTTATAAAATAGAAAACGATGAGTGACGAAATTACTAACGAATCCTTCGAGGACGCGCCGCGCATTCCTCTCCCCCAACCTTCTTTCGCCTTCATCGTGCTCTCCATGCGCGCCCAATGCGAAATGCAGCTTGGCCTGATGCACTTCGGCGCCGCCGATGAGAAGCCCGAGCCCAATCTCGATCTCGCCCGCCACACGATCGATCTGATGGCTATCCTGCAGGAGAAGACGAAAGGCAATCTCAGTCTCGAAGAGCAGCGCATGCTGGAGAACTCGGTCACCGAATTGCGCTTCCGGTACGTGCAGATCTCCGACGAGGTGGCGAAGGCCGCGGCACAGAAAGTCTGAATGCCGTCGCCCCCTTTCAAGATCACGGTCCTCGGCTCCGGAACCAGCGTAGGTGTCCCCACCATCGGGTGTCATTGCGACGTCTGCACCTCCAGGGACTCGCGCGATAAACGGCTGCGCCCTTCGATCCTCGTGAGCTACGAAAATCGCAACGTCCTGATCGATACCACGCCCGACTTCCGGACGCAGGCACTTCGCGCGCGCATCGATCGTCTCGACGCCGTGATCTTCACCCATTCGCATGCCGACCACCTGATGGGGCTCGACGACGTGCGCCCCTTCAACTTCCGCCAGAAAGGGCAGATCCCGATCTTCGCCGCGCCCGATACTATGGCCGCCATTCAGCGCTGCTTCCAGTACATCTTCGAAGGCGGCAAGCGGGAAACCAACATCCCCAAACTCGATGCCCGCGTGCTCAACGGCGCGCCGTTCGACGTCTTCGGCATGGAGTTCCACCCCATCCCGATTCTGCACGGCACGCAGACCATCTACGGCTTTCGCTTCGGCGGCGCCGCGTATCTCACCGACCATAGCGAGATTCCTGACTCGTCCATGGAACAGCTGCGCGATCTCGACGTGCTCTTCCTCGACGCGCTGCGCTACAAGCCGCACCCCAC
>JAOAPT010000979.1 GCA_025463045.1 Candidatus Solibacter sp. | reverse complement strand
GATAGGCTCGCACTTGAGCACCATGCCTTCGGCGCCGCCGAAGGGGCGATCGTCCACCGTGCGAGGGCGATCGTGCGTCCAATTGCGCAGATCGTGAATGCGAATGTCGAGGATGCCGTTATCTTTGGCGCGTTTCACGACACCATGGGCGAACGGTCCCTCGAAAAATTCAGGGAAAATCGTCAGCACATGGAAAATCACGGGCGGTTCAGGTCCTTTAATCCTTCGGGTAATTCTACCGCGATACGTTTTTCGGCTGGATTGATTTCGACGCAGATGGAGCGGGCGAAGGGGATGAGAAGATCGCCAACGACGAGCAGGCCGGAGCCGCCGCCATCGTCCCAGGCACTGACTTTGCCGATCGATTCGCCGGTGCGGCGGTCGACCACCTCGCAGCCGATCAGGTCGGATTCGAAGTACTCGCCTTCGTCGAGGGAGATTCGCTGGCTGGCCGGGACGCGCACCTCGGCTCCATAGAGAGCTTCGGCTTGGTCAATGGAATCGGTTCCGCGGAATTTGAAGACGAGGATTTGGAGGTGGAACCAGGCCTCTTCGACCTCGCGTCTCTCTCCGGCCTCGGGCAGTCCCGGGCCGAAGAGAAACACCTCTTGGAGATCCTGATAGCGTTCGGGCCGACTGCTGAGGACGACGGCCGTCACTTCCCCACGATTACCCCGCGTTTTACCGACGAGGGCGATCGTGACCCATCCGGTCTCCTCTGAACTCACTCGAGAATTTCCAAAGTGAACCGACGATTGAGCTTCATGCCGGCGGCGCCCAGGATGGTGCGAATGGAACGGGCTGTGCGGCCCTGCTTGCCGATCACTTTCCCAAGATCACTCGGGGCGACCTTAAGCTCCAATACCGTAACCTGTTCGCCTTCCACCGCTCGGACCGCAACTTCTTCCGGGATGTCGACTAGAGCTTTCGCGATGTCTTCAATCAACTGTTTCATTCACCCCGCCTCCCAGATCTCATGGTAACCGACCGTTCCCACTTACCGATGGTGGCAAGTCCCTAGGGAGTTAGTTTCGTTACGCTTCTGGGGCGCCTTAGGCGACTGGTTGTACGGCGGGATTCCTTTGTACCAGCCGTTTTACGGTATCGGACATCTGAGCGCCGCTCTTCGTCCAATGCTCCACGCGCTCATGCTTCAGCATGACCTGCGGCGGAGTGGTCAAGGGATTGTAATGACCCACGACTTCCAGGTTGCGGCCATTGCGGGCGCGCTCTTTTTCAATCACGACGATGCGGTAAAACGGCTTCTTTTTGGCGCCAAACCGCGCCAGGCGAATCATCAACATTGATACTCCAAATAGGCCGGGCACGCGGCCCGCCCGGATTGTTTTCAAATTTTACTGCCCAGGCAAATTGCCGAACGGAAACCCTCCGGGCATCTTCATCTTACCGAGCTTTTTGCCCATGAAGCCGCCGGAAAAGCTTTTCATCATCTTCTTGGCCTGAGCGTACTGCTTCAACAACTGATTAACTTCCTGCACGGAGGTCCCGCTGCCCTTGGCAATGCGGCGGCGGCGGCTTCCGTTGATGATCATGTGATTGTCGCGTTCGTGGGGTGTCATCGAATCGATGATCGCCACGACGCGGTTAATCTCTTTTTCGTCGACTTTGACGTCTTTCAGCTCTTTGAGAATGCCGACCTTCGGCATCATGCCGAGCAGCGATTCGAGCGGACCAAGCTTGCGGATCTGGCGCAGCTGACTGCGGAAATCCTCGAGCGTGAAATCGTTCTCGATGAGCTTGCGCTGCATCTCGACGGCCTGCTTCTTATCGATGGCCTCTTCGGCCTTTTCGATGAAGCTGAGGATGTCGCCCATGCCGAGGATCCGGTTGGCGGCGCGATCGGGATGGAAGGCTTCGAGCGCGTCGAGCTTTTCGCCGACGCCCACGAACTTGAGCGGCTGGCCGGTGACCTGGCGGATGGAAAGCGCCGCGCCGCCGCGCGCATCGCCATCCATCTTGGTGAGGATGACGCCGGTAATGCCCAGGCGCTTGTGAAACTCGTCGGCGGACTTGACCGCATCCTGCCCGGTCATCGCGTCGGCCACAAACAGGATTTCGACCGGGTTGAGCAGTTCTTTCAATTGCTGCAGCTCGACCATCAGGTCGTCATCGATGTGCAGGCGTCCCGCGGTATCGACCAGGAGGACGTCGCGTCCGGAGTTGGCGGCTTCGCGGCGGGCGGAGCGGGCCAGGTCGAGCGGTGCCGTTTCGCCAGGGACACCTTCGTAAATCGGCTGTTTGACGTCGCGCGCCACGACTTTCAACTGCTCGCGAGCGGCGGGGCGGTAGACGTCGACCGAGACCACCATCGGCGCGTGACCGTTCTTCGACAGCCAGCGAGCCAGTTTGCCTGTGGAGGTAGTCTTACCCGAGCCCTGCAGGCCGACGATCATGAAGACGCTGGGCGGATCGTTGGCGTAGCGGAGTTTGGCCTCGTGGCTGCCCAGGATCTTGATCAGTTCTTCGTGAACGATCTTGATGACCTGCTGCGACGGGGAGAGCGCATTGAGCACTTCCTCGCCGACAGCCTTCTGTTTGATATTTTCGATGAGTTGTTTGACAACCTTGAAATTGACGTCGGCTTCCAGGAGCGCCATGCGAATTTCGCGCAGAGCGGTCTCCATGTTTTCGGCCGAAAGTTTCCCTTCGCCGCGCAGGTTTTTGAAAACCCGCTGGAGCTTATCTGATAGGTTGTCGAACATGAGAGCAGACCTGCCCCGCAAGGCATTCCTTGTGGGGGACCTTTTGCGGTCTTTTTATTATAGCCGTTTATTCGGCAGCCGCGGGCGCCGCCGCCGGGGGCGGAATGCGCAGGCTGCTGGCGGCCATCTTTCCGGTCCGGTCCATGCCTAACTCGTAGAGCACGCGGGTGCCGGGACGGAGGTCTGTGGCGAGGCCTTCAGCGAGGCGGGAGACGTGGAAGAAGATGTCTCTTCCGCCGTCATCGGGGCGCAGGAATCCGAATCCCTTGGCCTCGAAATAAGTTACTACGCTGCCGCTCTGCTCGCCGGTGGGAGCTTCGCCGGTGGCGTCTCCCGTGGCCGCGGCCGGTGTCGCCGGTCTGCTGCTTTTATCGCCGACACCTTGCTTGATCAAAGCAAGATCGGCCTCCGACCAGTCGGCCGGGGGCTGTGCTTCGGTGGGAATTTTGAGGTCCGGATTGCGTTTGCGGGCCTCTTCAAATAACCGTTTTTGACGTGCGTTCAACGAAAGTGTCCTCGAAAATTCCGCGCGCTTACGCTGTTACGGGCGCGGCGGCCTTCTTTTTGCGAGCGCCTTTCTTTTCTGCGGGAGGCTGGCGGTCGCTCTTCTTTAAACTACCCATCACCAAATTGGTGACGAACTTCTTCTCGCCGTGGTCGTCGAACTTGATCACGATCCGCTCTTCACTGTGGGAGAGAACGGTGCCTAGACCAAACTTCAGGTGTTCGACTTGGGCGCCCTGAGAGTACGTGTTGGATGCCATAGAGTTCCTAAGGTTTACTCCTCGGATGTAGTGCTTGAGGTATAAATTGCCGACGTCGGGTGAATAGTGGAATCGGGCAGGAGTCTCACAATAGATGTAGCTATCAGCTTAGCAAACGACGGGCCAAATGTCGAGTGCGGCGAATCGGGGCGAACCCGGGCGCCTTCTCGGACGGCTGAGGGGTAGGCGCTAAATTCGAAGCCAATTTCCGATAACTCAAGTCATATCTTCGACTTGGGATGGCGCGATCGCATCCACTCGACGAATTTCTCGGGAGCCTCCATGGTGGACAAACGACTCTGCCGGACCAATGCCCAGTCATCGAACTTGCCCGATTGCTTGATCTCGGTGAGCGTCACAGGCTCGTCGAGTTTGGACAGGAAGGCGAGATCGGCGACGGCGGATTTCGGATTCTTCGGATCGTCCCGGCCATCCGAACGGACGGTCGCCAGACCGACGATCGAGGATGCTCCGCCGCTGTGGTAGAAGAAGACGCGGTCGCCGGTCTTCATTGCGCGGATGGCGCGGACCGCCTGCGCATTGGTCACGCCGTCCCACACGGTATGCTTGTCGCGTTCGAGGTCGTCGATCGAGTAGACAGAGGGTTCGGATTTGGCCAGGAAATATTTCATAAGTCGTTCTTTAATTCAGATCGTTCTTCAATACGATACGATACCGCGCTTTGCCGGCTTCAAGCCGGGCTAACGCCTCGTTGGCCTGTGTCATCGGGAACTCCTCGATAACCGGTCTGACGCCGTGGCGGGCGCAGAAGTCGAGCATCTTGATCACAGTGCCGGGAGCGCCGGAGGGCGTTCCGCCGATCGAAGTCTGCTCGAATAGCAGAGCGGCGACGCTGACCGGGATCGGTTCGGCAACGGCGCCTACAATGTGCAGGCGGCCCTTGGGCGCGAGGGCTTTGAAATAGGCGGCCCAATCGAGCGTCGCGCTGACGGTGGAGATGATGAAATCGAGCGAGCCGGCGATCTTCCCGAGTTCATCGGCGGAGTGCGTGTTGACGACATGGTGCGCGCCCATGCTGCGAGCTTCGTCGGCCTTATTCGCCGAACTGGTAAACGCGGTGACGTCGCAGCCCCACTTGTTGGCGAACTGGAGCGCCAGGTGGCCGAGCCCGCCGATGCCGATGACTCCCACCCTTTTCGTCGGCGAGACGTTGTACTGGATCAAGGGATTGAAGACCGTGATGCCGCCGCAGAGCAGCGGACCGGCGGACGTGAGATCCACGCTCTCGGGGATCGGCGTGGCCCAAACCCAGTGGCAGCGAACCTGAGTGGCGAAGGCGCCGTGGCGCCCGATGATGGTCTGCTCGAGGGTGCGGCACATATTGTGATCGCCGCCAAGGCATTGCGTGCAGTACATGCAGCTGCCGGAATTCCAGCCGAGTCCGACGGTCTGTCCGACGCTGACGTTCTTCGCGGCGCGGCCGACGGCGCGCACGATGCCGACCGCCTCATGGCCGGGCACGAACGGGTACCGCGTAAAGCCCCAGTCGTTATTGAGCATGCTGAGATCGGAGTGACAGATCCCGCAATATTGCACATCGATTTCGACCTGCTCGTCGCCCAGTGGTCCGGGATCGTACGAGAAGGGTTCCAACTTGCCGTGAGCCTGTTGGGCCGCTAATGCGCGAATTTCAGACATGCCGACTAGGATGCGGTGGGCCGGTTTGCCGATTCAAACGCTCACTCTGCTATGGTGTTTCCGAATCCGTATGAATCGACGCCAATTTCTTTCGACTTCCCTGCCGCTGCTCGCCGGAGCGCGCGCTTGGGCTGCCGCGAAACTGCCGAGTATCGTCTACATGTACGCGGACGATTTGGGGTACGGCGACGTCGGCTGTTACGGAGCGACCCGGGTAAAGACGCCGAATCTGGATCGTGCAGCGGCGTCGGGGATCCGGTTCACGCACGCGCATTCGTCGTCGGCGACGTGCACGCCGTCGCGTTATTCCCTGATGACGGGCGAATATGCCTTCCGGCAGAAGGGCACCGGGGTACTTGCGGGCGATGCGTCGCTGATCGTCCAACCGGGGCGCTATACGCTGCCCGCGATGTTGCAGCAGGCCGGATATCGAACGGGCGCGGTGGGTAAGTGGCACCTCGGATTGGGCGGGCGCGATCTGGATTGGAACGGGGAGATCAAGCCTGGACCGCTCGAGGTGGGGTTCGACTATTCTTTCATCTTTCCGGCAACGGGCGATCGCGTGCCATGCGTGTTCGTCGAGAATCACAAGGTGGTGAACCTGGATCCGAACGATCCGATCCGGGTGAGCTACGACACGCCCTTCCCTGGGGAACCGAGGGGCGCGGCGAATCCGGAACTGCTCAAGATGAAGCCGAGCCACGGCCACGACAAGACGATCGTGAATGGCATCAGCCGGATCGGGTATATGTCTGGAGGTAAGTCGGCGCGCTGGGTGGATGAAGACATGGCGGACACGATCACCGGGAGGGCGGTGAAGTTCCTGGAGGACAATCGGGCGCGACCGTTCTTCCTGTACTTCGCGACGCACGATATCCATGTGCCGCGCGTGCCGCATCCGCGGTTCGTGGGGAAGACCGATATGGGGCCGCGCGGAGATGCGATTGCGGAGTTGGACTGGTCGGTGGGTCGCGTGCTCGACACGCTCGACAAACTCAAGCTGACAAGCAATACGCTGTTCATTTTCACGAGCGACAACGGTCCGGTGGTGGACGATGGCTATCGCGATCAGGCGGTGGAGCGGCTGGGCGATCACAAGCCGGCCGGTCCGCTGCGCGGCGGGAAGTACAGCGCGTTCGACGGCGGTACGCGCGTGCCGTTCGTGGTGCGCTGGCCCGGAACGGTGAGGCGCGGAGTGTCGGACGCGCCGGTGAGTCAGGTGGATCTGCTGGCGAGCCTGGCGGCGTTCACAAGTCAGAAACTGCCGGAGACGGCAGCGCCTGACAGTTTCAACGTGATGCCGGCGCTGCTTGGGAAGACGAAGGTCGGGCGTCCGTACATCGTGGAGCATGCTAATGCGCTGTCGTTGATCGTCGGCGATTGGAAGGTGATCCAGCCGCATGGCGGGGCGAAGCGGAATGAGACGGGGAATGAATTGGGCAACGATCCGCAGGCGCAGTTGTTCGACCTGGCGCACGATTTGGGCGAGCAGAAGAATGTCGCGGGGGAGCATCCCGAGAAGGTGAAGGAGATGCTCGCGATGCTGGAGAAGATTCAGAAGGATGGAAGGTCGCGTCCTTAAACCCGCTCCCGTGATTTTTCGGTTTGTTTGTTTTCAATGACTTCCTGGGTTCGTTTGGTAATACGCGAATTTCTTTGGTGCGTCAAGCGCGATTCAGTGGCCCGTTGGGGGCCACTGTGGGGCTCCATAGAGATTTTCGGTTTTCAAAGAGCGGGGGCAGCGCGCTGCGACACTCTACCTGTGGCGATGTTATCGCACCGACATCAGAGTTTCGGAGGGAGGTTGAGGACAAATGGTTGAAACGGATCGGAATATATATTTTATGTTGGCGTGAACGACTTGCCGAACTTGACAACTATAGATCTCGGGGACTCCGCCTCGGCAGGTATTTCAACAAGCGGGCGTCCCAGTGTATATAAGGCCGGTTCAGCAGGTTCTCCGGGCCGTGGCTAGCGGACTGCGGCAGTTTTCAACTTCCGGTATAAAAGCGTGATCCGGCAGAACCTCAAAAGAGGTACCTGACTCTCGTTTTCCCGCCGCGCCCCAAATACACGAGTTTTCGGCAGGCAGCTCTTTGCCGCTTCGTCCCACTGGATTGGCGCCGTAACGTACTTATAGAGTGTTCGAGCTATTGGTCCCCTCGACCACGGAAGCCAGCCGAAGCTCTGTGAAAGGCTCATTAAAACTATCAATGTACCGTCTCAACTTCTATCGTGAACGCAACAGCGAGAAAGATTTTGGCTCGAAAGGCCGGAAGCCCTAGTTCACCTGCGGACGGCGTGAACAATGGCTCGAAGCAATGCTGGGCCTTCCGACCGCATTCAACAAACCTCAGATGAAGTCTTTGACTACTGCAACTAATTGGCCGTCGGCCTATCGATACTATCAACGATCAGAACGTCAGCATCACCTTTCGTTGATCGCAGCACCAGACCGAGTTGGCCTTGGAGAGCATTCTCAAGCGATGGATACTCTAGACTGTCCGGGCGTGTCGAGAAAGACAGGTTTATTTTGTATTCGCCACTGAGACCAGTCAGATCTCGTACCGGATGCTGCCTAGTGTATCTTGATAGTATTCGAGCCAGATCTGCCATGCTCATCGCGCGTTTTGGCGCCAATGGCCATTGGTAACGATCGCACGGACGCTCTTGCCCCTCCCATGAGATATGTACGCCGCAGCCAGTATCCGTTGGGCTTGCAGGTTTTAACTTGTGCCCCTTGGGAGCCACCCTTAGCTCATAGCACGGAGAGTTCGTAATCGTTTTCCAATGTGACTTCAT
>JAOAPT010000951.1 GCA_025463045.1 Candidatus Solibacter sp. | reverse complement strand
GGCCGTTGCCGCATCCAGTCCATTCAAATATTCGAGCGCCCGTTGCACCAGCAGCTTGCGTGCCTGCGTCGCGCCCGGCAGCGTCTGAATCGCGTCGTGGAACTCGAACAGCACGCTCCCCGTGAGTTGCCTCAGGCGATCCAGCCGGTACTCGGCGAGCCGCCGTTCGCGCGCCGCGACGCTCGATTGATACACGCTCACTGCCGTCGCCGTCACCAGCGACGCGCCGACGATCACGCCCGCAAGCACCGCACCGCGATTGCGCCTGACGAACTTCGCGGCGCTATAGCGGAAGCTCTCGCTGCCCGCCAGCACCGGCAGCGATTCCAGATGCCGCCGCACATCCTCCGCAAGCAGTTCGGCCGACGCGTACCGCAGTTCCGGCTCGCGGCGCAGCGCCTTCAGGACGATGCTCTCCAGATCGCCAGGTATGCCATCTCCAGTTATGCCATCCCCGGGTACGCCGCGTGGACGCACGATATCGCCGCCCAGAATCGCGTTGAGCAACTCCACTCCCGACTTCGCCGTGCCGTACGGCGAGTTGCCGGTGAGCAGCCGATAGAGAATCACACCCAGCGAGTACACGTCCGTCGCCGTGGAGACCGGCTGGCCGTTCACCAGTTCGGGACTCGCATACAGCGGCGTGGCCATCAGGAACTCGGTGGTATCGACGCGCGCCGCGCCGGTATCGATCAACTTTGCGATACCGAAATCGAGCAGCTTCGGCTCGCCCTGCGCGGTCACCAAAATATTCGACGGCTTCAGATCGCGGTGGATCACCAGGTGCTGGTGTGCGTAGTGCACCGCCGCGCAGAGCTTGCGGAAGAGGTGCAGCCGCTCCGCGATGCTCGCCCCGCGGGCGTCGCACCACTCATCGACCGCCACGCCTTCCACATATTCCATGACGAGGAAAGGCTGGCCGTTCGACGTGATGCCGCCATCCAGCAGGCGCGCGATGTGCGGATGTTCGAGCGCCGCCAGGATCTGCCGTTCATTGCGGAAGCGCTCTTCCAGATACGGCGTCTGCAGGCCGGTGCGCACCAGCTTGATCGCCACGTTCTTCTGATACTGATCGTCGGCACGCGACGCGAGAAACACCGCGCCCATGCCGCCTTCGCCAAGCTGCCGGTCGATGCGGTACGCGCCGACGCGCTGCCCTTCGAGCGGCGTCGCTTCGGTTTCCGGCGGCAGCGGCAACGCCGGCGACACCAGCCACTGTGCCGCCTCCACATGGGATTCGAGCAGCGAGAGCACTTCGCGGTAAAGCTCGGAATCGGCGGCGCACGACTGGCGCACGAAGGCGGTACGCTCGGGCGCCTTCAACTTGAGCGCGTCATGGAACACCTGCTCGCTGCGGCTCCAGAGGTCGGGCTCCATGGCGAATCAGGTCTGCGTCGCGGAGCCTTTGAGTTCGCGGAACAGCCACGCCTTCGCCATCGTCCAATCCCGCTCCACCGTGGCGACGGATACGGACAGCGAGTCGGCAGTCTCCTCCGTGGTCATGCCGCCGAAGTACCTACGCTCGACCACCTGCGCCTTGCGAGCGTCGATCGACTCTAGTCTCCGCAATGCTTGATCGATGGCGAGCACCTCACTGTCCGGCGAGAGCGAGGTCAGGGGAAGTTCGACCTTGATCTGCCCGGCGCCGCCGCGCTTGGCGGCCTGCTTCTTGCGCGCGTGATCCACCAGGACGCGCCGCATCACCTGCGACGCCGTGCCATAGAAGTGATCGCGATTGCGCCAGTTCACTTCGCGCTGATCGGCCAGTCGGAGGAACAACTCGTGCACCAGGGCCGTCGCCTGAAGTGTATGATTGCCGCGCTCCTGCCGCATGTAGAAGCGCGCCAGAGCCCGCAGATGCTGATACACAATCGGCGTGAGCCGTTCGAGGGCTTGATCGTCGCCGTCACGCCAGCTCATCAGCAGCGTGGTGAGTTCAGGGTCGCTTGGGCCGCCCGACATACGTGTCAGTGTATCAGAGCACACCTTGGTTGCCGTCAGGCGCCGGCTCTACATGTACCAGTACGTCTGCTACCCAATCCAAACGACCGAGGATGCAGAGTTGCACCTCGTGCGCCAGTTGGTGCGACCGGCGCACGGTCATTTCGGGATCGACCTCCAGGTGAAGATCCACGTGATACTTCAGGCCGGTCTTGCGCGCGTAGCACTTCTCCACGCCGAGGACTCCCGGGACGCTCATCGCCGCGGCGCGGATCTGGGCGATCAACGGTTCGCCCGGCATCGTGTCCATCAACTGGATCGCGGTCTCGCGCGAGACCCGGATCCCGGCCGCGATCACAATCAGGCCGACGACGAAGCCGCCGTATCGGTCAGCCTCGGCGAACCGCACCGGGTCCATCAGAGTCAACCCCACGGCGACCAGCGCGGCAACGGCGGAGATGCAATCCATCGCGTCGTTCCAGGCATCGGCCGTCAGTGCGGCGCTGTTCAGAGTGCGGCCGTAGCGGAACTTCATCGAGGCGAGGCCCATCTTGGCAAAGAGTGACAGGACCAGCGGACCGATTACGAAGGCCTCGAGGGTCTCGTGGG
>JAOAPT010000938.1 GCA_025463045.1 Candidatus Solibacter sp. | reverse complement strand
TAAGGATGCGTACATATATTGGAAGGCGATGAGGCCGGCCTGGGTGGCGGTGGCGGAGAGGTCCGTGAAGCCGGTAAGACCACTGCCGTTATTTCCGCCGGTGAGCGTGACCGACAGGCCGCCATCGCTCGAAACCGCCGTGCCGTCGGCGTTGGAGTTGAACAAAGTGAAAGAGGCGAGCGGATAGGGGATGCTACCGGCGCGAGCCGGCTGAAGCGTCGCAGCCGCCACGACCAGCAGCCAAAAAATGTAACCGATCGGGCTTCTCGACCGCCCGCGAGCCGGGCGGCTCAGGAAAGCATTACGCACGCAACGAGTTTGTAATGCGCGTTCACGTTCGCTCGGACCGTTCATCTTTTCCTCCGCGGGGTCTTATGCCCCTTTACCATTCGCCTCAGTACCACCCAGCAGGCGGCGAATCTTGCCGCTGGCGTCCCGAAGAACGACATCCAACTCGTTCAGAGACTTACCCAAACTCGTCAGGTCGGCGCTGATGCTCGGGCGTCCGGCCGTGACTTGAATCCTTTCCAGGACGGAGGCACGGGCGAAAGCGGAAACACTTCTTACGCCCGCTTCCAGGCAGGCCTTGGTTAGCGCTTCGTACTCGTCCGGTGACGCTCGGAAAGTTATAACTTTTGAATTCTTCTTCAATACGGGCATCACTGTTATCCCCTTCGAAAAGCGCGGCGCCAGTTGGCACGCCTGCGCCAGCGTCCAGGCGTTGATCTTAAAGATGTTCCATCTGTCGGATTTTGCCACGCCAAAGTTTTCGCTATGTGACAGCAAGAGATACCCCAGCAAAGGAACGTGAAATTCAGCAATTAAGACCACCGATTCGATGAGAGACCCCAATGGCTGGTCCATACGGAAGAGTTAAGCTGGCCTGCCCTGAATGCCAGCACACTATTTTTGTATCGGGACCTTGCCTGGCAGGCGCTTTCCGCGCTCAGCAACTCCAGGAACCGACGGCTGCATAGCAGAGCTAAAGTACACCCCTTCACGTTAGGTGTCAACCGTAAAATGCATACCAAAAAGTGGCTCTAAGTATGACAATTGATGACTATCTTATCGGCGTTATAAGTTTGCTGCGAGCACCGGAAAATGTCTAATGCCGACCAATGCGGGACGCCTTGCAGACAGATATAACAGGCATTAGTGTCGCTGGGAGCCTAGGCGTTACAGCCCTGCTGCCAGGGGTGCAAGCCAGCCAGAGCCATTAAAGACGCGGCGCGTGCCTGGCGAAGCCCTGTTAGAAAACTCACAGTGACGACCCGACCGCGGAAAATGAGCCGACTTCGAGTTAGGGCCGGGGATGTTTGGAATCTCACGCGCCGCAAGGCGGCGTACACCATTAGGTCTACTAGTCCAAGTACCTCCAGGCGTGCTCCTTAAGCACTTTGGCTATGCCAAACAGAGTCTTGCGGTCGTTAGTGTCTGAGAGTATCGTTCACAACTGGAGGAAGTAACATGCATCTACGTGTCGCGACCCTTTTTGCAGCAGCCCTCGCCCTTTCGACGGCTGCCTTCGGCCAGGCTATTGCTGGCGCCCCAAGTGACGCATTTCTAGTGCGTTACGCGGCCAACCTGAATGTCGGCGATTCCGTTATCAACTTAACGAACGCCGGCACTCAGAACGCGGCTGGTGCGTTGACGAACATCTGTGCCAACGTCTACGCATTCTCGCCCGATGAGCAGCTGATTTCCTGCTGCTCCTGTACCGTTACGCCGAACGCATTGGTTTCGCTTTCGGCGGTTTCGGACCTCATTAGCAATACCTTGACCCCGGCCCGTCCGAATTCCATCGTGGTGAAGTTGATTGCCACCGCTGGTACGGCGTGCAACGCTTCCAACGTTCCGGTTGCGAGCCTCGCGGCCGGACTGACGGCATGGGGCACTACGCTCCATGCGGGGGCGGTCGCCGGGACTTTCGCGGTAACCGAAACTCAGTTCGCAGAGAAGGGTCTGAGCGCCGCCGAACTGGCTCGCCTGACTTCCTTCTGCGGATTTATTCAGGCGAACGGCAGCGGCTTCGGAATTTGCCGCTCTTGCCGCCTGGGCGGCCAGGGAGCAGTGCGCCAGTAGTCCTGACGTAGTGTTTTTTCGGGTAGCCGGAGCCATTCGCTCCGGCTGCCCGGTCTTTTCTTTCGAAGCTGAACATTACTAAATTTCTTGGAGGCTGGCCATGACGCGAGGTCTTTCGATTGCTGTTTTGTCATTTTCTACAGTTCTTATACTCGGCGCCGCGGACAACGACGCGGTTCGTAATCAGGCGGGAGACAGCGTACTCGTCGAAGTTGACGGAGTGAAGTTCACGCTGGCCGATTTTGAAAACAGGCGGCCTGCCGCCCTGTTTCAAGCACGTAACAATTTCCACGAGGCGGAGCGGAAGGCGGTCGACGAATTCGTCAGCGACTACCTACTGATCCGGGAAGCCCAGAAGCTTGGAATAACTGTTCCCGAGCTGCTGGAGCGCAACACGAAGAGCGAATCGTTCAAACCGCCCTCCGACGAAACACTGCGCGTGTACTACGAAGGCGTCGACACTAGCGAACCTTACGAGGCCGTACGGGATAAGATCATCGAAGCAATTCGGACTCGCCGCATCGCGAAAGCCAAGGCGACCTATTTGCAATCGTTGAGGCAGCAGGCGAAGATCGAGTTCCGGCTTTCCGCACCGCGTGCGCCGATCACGTTGAAGGATACGCCACTCCGCGGTGCAGCGAACGCGCCGGTCACTATCGTGGAATTCGCGGACTTCGAGTGTCCCTATTGTCAGCAGATCCAGCCTGTCGTGGACAAGCTCCTCGCCGACTACAAGGACAAAGTCGCTTTCGCGTTCAAGGATTTTCCCCTGCCGAATCATGCCCAGGCGCAAAAAGCTGCCGAGGCTGCTCACTGCGCGCTGGCCCAAGGAAAGTATTGGGAGTTCCATGCCTCCCTGTTCAACACCAGGGAATTCGATGTCGCGAAGATGAAGAACGCCGCCCGAACGCTGCAGCTGGATGGCAATGCGTTCAATCAGTGCCTGGATTCCGGAGCGAAGGCTGGAGCAGTGAAGGCGCACTTTGAAGAGGCCCAGGCGCTCGGACTGCCGGGGACTCCAGCGTTCTTTGTAAACGGACGCCTGATCAATCCCAACGGAACTGTAAGTTATAGCACGTTACAGCAATTGATAGAAGAAGAATTGACGGCGGCGGCCCAGCGCACGAAAGAGAATGCTCTCGCGTCTGGCGGACCGGCCGCTCCTGCTCCTGCTCATCGCTGATTGGAGGTAGTTGCTCCTAACTCATGTGGAGGCTTACTGCGTTATGCAGTCCAATAAACTCGGGTACCGGCTGTGTAGTGGCGCGAAGGGGTTGGCTCTCATGCTACCCCTTTGGGCCACTCTTCTTGCGGGGCAGTTGTCCGCGGGAACGATCTTGTACGACGTGACCTTTCAGGGAGGAAACGTATACCGCTACGAGTTCTTTCCTAAGAATGTGGTTCTCCTGGCGAATCAGGAGATCGATATCAGGTTCGACCCGATACTCTTCGGCAATTTGTTTAACGGAGTGGCGGGCGCAAATTTCAAGCTTTCCCTGTTACAGCCAAACAACCCCCCAGGTGCTCTCGGAGATTACAGCGCGCTGGCATTAATCGATAACCCGGGACTGGCTGGCCCATTTAGTGTGGATGTAACGTGGCTTAGTTCAGGTTCGCCCGGCAGTCTGCCATATCTTATTCATCAGTTCGACCTAACCGGGCAACGGATTATCGGGACGTTGGAGGTAGGAACTCTGGGCGCTCCCGAAGCCGGCGGGCGCTTACTAAGTCTTGTAGGCATCGCCATGATCGGTGTCCTGCGGTTCGCCTGGCGTCGAAGTTTCTAAAAGACCCCCGGCAGCCGCATCGAACGCGAAATCGGTTTCATAAAGGGTCATCATGCGATACTTGTGTTTTGCGTTTACCGTGGCCGCCTTCAGCGGTCTGTTTCCTTCCGTATTAGACGCGCAGGGTGCGCCAACCCTCTCCATTACGAACTATCAGTTCGTCAGCGAGCAACGGCTGTCGCAATTCGTTTCGAACGTGACCTACCGCGCCGACCTGGTGAATGCAGGTCCCGCCAAGGACGCCATCACGGCTTCCGTGTCGAGCCGCGCTTCGAATATCCAGGTTATCGCCGGCCAGGGCAACCTGCATTTCGCCCCGGTGCCCGCCAATCGCACGGTGACCAGCCTCGACACCTTCACCATCATGGTCGATCGCACGATCGCATTCGACCTCGCCGATCTGCAATGGACATTCCTCGCGCCAGTGGCTAATCCCGGCCCCAATCGAACGGCCAAGGTGGGCGACACGGTCTTTCTAGACGGCAGCGGATCGACGAACCCGAGCGGCTACGGCACGCTGAGTTATAACTGGAAACTTACCTCGACGCCGCCCGGATCGGCGACGGTGCTGTTCTGGTATGACACGGTGAAACCCCAGTTCGCGGTGGACGTTCCCGGAAACTATGTGCTCACCCTGACCGTGAGCAACGGGGGCGGCAGCGACTCCGCCGTTGTCACCGTCAGTACCACCAACACACCACCGGTAGCAAATGCGGGCCCCAATCGCACGGTATCTCCGGGAGCCAATGTAACTCTTAACGGCAGCGGATCCTCCGACGTCGATGGCGACCCGCTTACTTACTCCTGGACATTGACAGTTCGGCCGCCAACCAGCAACGCGGTACTACTGGCGCCCAACTCGGTTGCCCCGCAGTTCACGGTCGACAAAGCCGGATCCTACACGATCCGCCTGATCGTCAACGATGGCAAAGCAGATAGCGCGCCGGCCTTCGTGACCATATCGACCGGTAATACGGCGCCCGTCGCCAATGCCGGGCCAAATCAAATCCAAGCCGTGGGCGCCCTCGTGCAATTGGATGGGTCCGGTTCGACCGACGTCGATGGCAACCCGCTGACTTACCTGTGGAGCCTGATCGCGGTTCCACCGGGGAGTCTTGCGGCTTTGAGCAGCACCACGGCCGTGAAGCCAACCTTCACCGCCGACCGCGCAGGCACGTACGTCGCGCAGTTGATCGTCAACGACGGAATTGTGTCCAGCGCCGCAGCCACCGTTCAGGTCACCACCAACCCGCCGTTGGCGCCGACCGCCAGCGCGGGACCCAACCAGACGGTACCGCACCGGACCACGGTCCGCTTGAATGGCAGCGGAACGGACCCGCAAGATCTCCCGCTCACCTTCCAGTGGTCGCTCACCGCGAAGCCGCCTGGGAGCACTGCCGCGCTGTCGAGCCTCACGACAGCGAATCCGACTTTCGTCGCCGACTTGCCGGGAAACTACGTCGCGCAATTAATAGTGAACAACGGCCTACTGCCCAGCGCTCCATCGATGGTGACGATTACGACCACCAACACGGCGCCCGTTGCCGACGCCGGCCTGCCTCAGTTCGTGCCGGTGGCCTCGAATGTTTCTCTGACTGGCGCCGGGTCTTCCGACGCCGATGGCGATCCCCTGACCTATACCTGGTCATTGACGGCACGTCCCCCGGGCAGCAACGCGACCCTCTCTTCGACGACCGCGGTGTCGCCAACCTTCTTCGCCGATCTGGCGGGCACCTACGTGGTGCAACTGATTGTGTCCGATGGCTTCTCCAGCAGCTCGCCGGCCACCGTGACCGTGACGGCAGGCGGCAAGACGATCACGCTGACGCCGAATCCCTTGAACATGAGCACCAACACGCCGGGATCGCTGACGGTGACGCTGGGCAGTCCAGCGGGACCGGGCGGACAACTCGTGGCGTTGGATAGCAGCAACCCGACGGTCGCCGCGATTCAATCGAACGTCATGGTGCCGCAGGGATTGGGCGGCGTTAACGTGCCGGTCACGTCGGGCAGCGGGACGGGAAGCGCGACGATCACCGCGATTGCGACCGGATACACGCCGGGCACGGCTACCGTCAATGTCGCTCCGCCGACGGTGACGATGACCTTGTCCGCCGGAATCGTCGGAGTAACTCGTACGCTCAACGGCACAATCACGCTGAGCAGTCCGGCGCCGAACGGCGGTGTCACGGTGACGCTCTCCGACCTATCCGGACTCGTCACGTTCCAACCTGCCAGCATTCCCTTCGCTACCGGCTCGACC
>JAOAPT010000926.1 GCA_025463045.1 Candidatus Solibacter sp. | reverse complement strand
CCTTCGCCGAAGCCGATCTCGACGTGACCCTCGCCGAAAACGGCGGCACTCGCCTCATCCGCGCCGGAGTCGTCTCCGCCAACTACTTCACCGCTCTCGGAGCCACGCCCGCTCTCGGACGCCTGCTCACCCCCGCCGACGAATGGGCCGCCGGCGCCGACATCCCCGCCGTCCTCAGTTACCAGTTCTGGCAGGACCGTTTCCGCGGCAGTCCGGCCGCGCTCGGCAGCGTGCTCCGCCTCAACGATCAGCCCTTCGTCATCGTCGGCGTGCTGCCCCGCGGCATGAACGGCACCGCCGTCGAATCCGGTCCCGCCCTCCGCGCTCCTCTCATCGCCGCCAAATATCTCGGCCGCACGAGCGATCCCAAAGTCTCCGGCTCCTGGGAAATCGCCGCACGCCTCCGCCCCGGCGTGACCCTCGAACAGGCCAATGCCGAAAGCGTCGCCGCCCTCCGTGACGCGATCCTCGCCGTTGAAGGCCGCAGCCATCCCATCACCGGGGAACAGCGCCGCGATCTTCTCTCCGACGAGTACCGCCTCGAATCCATCGAGCACGGCGTCTCGCTCCTCCGCATCCGCTTCGGCACCGGACTGCTCACGTTGTTCGGAGGCGCCGCCCTGCTGCTCCTCCTCGCCTGCGCGAACGTCGCCGGACTCCTGCTCGCCCGCGCCGCCGGACGCGAGCGCGAAATGGCCCTCCGCGCCGCGCTCGGCGCATCCCGCGCCCGGCTTATCCGTCACTGGCTCGCCGAAAGTACAATCCTCACCACCGCCGGCGGCGCACTCGGCCTGCTGTTCGCCCGCGCGACACTGCCCCTGATCGCGGGCGCCCTCCCCGCGCTCCGCGATCTCGGCACCCTGCTCGTCCCCGTCTCGCTCGATGCCGCGCTCGACGCCCGCGTCTTCGCCTTCACGCTCCTCCTCTGCGGAGCAGCCGCCCTGCTTGCTGGACTCGCCCCCGCCTGGCACACCGCGCGTGCCAACCTCAACGACTCGCTCAAGACCGCCACGCCCGACCCGCGCCGCGCCCGCCTCCGCACCCTGCTCACCGTCGCCCAGGTCACGATCGGTACGCTCGTGCTCGCCGTCTCGGGACTGCTCGTCACCACGCTCCACCGCCTCGGCGCGGTCCCCGCCGGATTCGATTCCGAACACGTCGTCACCTTCACGATGGACACCACGTTTGCCAAATATTCGAAGGAGCAAAATCGCGCCCTCGCCGCCCGCCTCGAGCGCGAGGCCCGCGCAATCCCGGGCGTCGCGCTGGCCGCCGTCGGATCGCGCAGCCTGATGCGCGGCTCGGGAATGAAAACCGCCGTCGCCATGCCTGGCCAGCGCGGACCGCACGACCTCAACGCCAGCACCAATTCGGTCGCCCCGGCCTGGTTCGACACGATGGGCATGAAGATCGTCGACGGCCGTGGCCTGGCCGACGGCGATGGAACCGATGACGGCCCCACTCCCGCCGTCGTCAACCAGGCCTTCGCTAAACGCTTCTTCCCAAACGAGAGCCCCCTCGGCCGCTACTTCGGAATTGGCCGCGACCAGATCGCCCGCGCGTCGTACCGGATCATCGGCGTCGTCACCGACTCGCGCTATCGCTCCTTCCGCGAGCCCATCCAGCCGACGCTGTTCACCTGCATGTGCAACGCGCGCGCCGGCGATGCGTTCTTCCAATTGGAGGTCCGCTCGCTCGCCGCGCCCGAGACCGTCATCGCATCGGTCGAATCATTAATGCGTACGATCGACCCGCGCCTCCCCTTCCGCGAAGTCCGCACCCTCCGCCGTGACGTCGACGATTCGCTCTGGGCCGAGCGCATGCTCGCCTCGATCGGCACCGCACTCTCAATCCTCGCAGCCCTCATCGCCTGCGTCGGACTCTATGGCTTGCTCTCCTATACGCTCACGCAGCGCCGCCGCGAAATCGGCATCCGTATCGCCGTCGGCGCGACACCCACCGACATCGCCCGCGCGACACTCCTGCGAGTGCTGGCGATTCTCCTGACCGGCGCCGCGCTCGGCATCGCCGCCGCCATCCCGACGGCGCACTTCATCCAAACCGTCCTCTACGAAATCGCCCCGACCGATTTCGCATCGAACGCCTCCGCCGTTGCCCTCATGCTCCTCTCCGGCCTCGCCGCGTCCGCCGTCCCCGCGTGGCGCGCAAGCCGCATCGACCCTTGGTTATCGCTTCGCGCGGAGTAGTCCGTCACGCGAACTTCAACTTTATATTTGACCTGTTTTCAGCGCCTTGGAATTCGCGATCCCCGATTCGCCACGGTCGGCGTGCTACTTTCCGATCAGGTAGAGAATTGCGCCGGGCAGGAATTTGAGTTCAGTTATCGCTAACGGAACAACAGTACCGGTCCCCGACCAGTAAGTCTCCTGTGTTCAACAAATCTGGCGGAATTTACGGTACTTTTGTTCCCGTTCCCCATCCCCGGGGGTAATGACGCGCCTAAAAGCGATCGCGCATTTTTCATCTCTTGTTGTGGCGCGTAACGGGGCGATGAAGAACTCCCTTGAAGAACACACTCCATCAGAGCCGCGACGGTGACGGAGCGGTGGTCGCGCGGGAGTGACCACCGCTCCCTCGCTCGCCAAAGCGCGAGTCACGGTCGCGGCTCGGATTGGTTGGCACGGAATCAAGGCGCATGGAATCCAGGGGGCACGGCACTATCCCCGCGAGACCAGGAAAAACGCGCCGGCAATGGCGACGACGTCTTCTAGCAGGGCGGCGGGGAGATCTCTGCCGAAAAGTCGGGCGAGGGCGGCGCGGACCTCATAGCCGCCGAGGGTGCCTACGATCGCCCCCACGGCTCCGGCGCATGCGCCGACTGCGAGAGAGCCGGCGTGGGCGGCGAACGCGCCGCCGCACAGGGCGCCCATCACGATCCGGGCGATGAAGCCGGGCGGGGCCTTGCGGCTCGGAGTCTTCGGCAACTGATCGGCGATCAGTTCACCGATCGCGAGGACGGTGAAGATGTAGGGCGTCGCGGAGTAGCCCAAGAAGGCGAGCGGGGTGCCCTCGAGACGGAGCCAACCGAGCCATGCGGCCCAACTAACGGCGGCGGGAGCGGTTAGGGATCGCAGACCGGCAATGACGCCGATCAGGAAAGCGCAGATCAGATAAGCAGACATCAGGCCTCCTTTTCGTCGGGCTTCAGTTCGCCCAGCATGGTGGGTACGAGTTCCGAGACGGTCGGGTGAATGTGCACGGCGCGTTGGATCACAGTGTAGGGCGCCTTGGCGTACATAACGTCGAGGAGTGAGTGTACCACTTCGTCGCCGCTGGTACCGAGGATGGCGGCGCCGAGGATGCGTTTCGATTCGGCGTCGACTGAAACCTTCATGAAGCCCTGCGACTCGCCCTTTTCGACGGCGCGGGCGACGTGTGTCATGGGGCGCTTGCCGAAGAGCGCGGGGCGCCCGGAGTTGCGGACCTCGGTGTCGGTCATGCCGATGCGGGCGAGCGGCGGGTCGGTGTAGAGGGCGTAGCAGGTGATGCGGTCGCTGACGCGGCGCGGGTCGTTGTCGAGCAGGTTGGCGGCGACGATTTCGAAATCGTTATAGGAGGTGTGGGTGAAGGCGCCGCGGCCGTTGCAATCGCCGAGCGCCCAGATGCCGGGGACGTTGGTGCGTAGCTGATCGTCGACGAGGATGTAGCCATGGTGGTCGACGGTGACTCCCGCTCTGTCGAGGCCGAGATCGTCGGTGTTGGGCCGTCGGCCGACGGCGAGCAGGACGTGCGTGCCGGGGACGTCGGGCGAGCCTTCCTCGCACTCGGCGTGAGCGACGATCTCGTCACCCTGGCGTGAGAAGGCGATGCATTTTGCGTTGAGACGCACCTGGATGCCCTCGCGCTCGAGGATCTCGCGCATCGCGGCGGAGACGTCCTCGTCCTCGCGCCCGACGAGGCGGGAGGTCATTTCGAGGATGGTGACTTCGCTGCCGAAGCGGCGGAACATCTGGCCGAACTCGAGGCCGATGTAGCTGCCGCCGACGACGATGAGGTGACGCGGCAGAAAATCGACCTGCATCATCGAGCTGTTAGTGAGGTAGGGGACTTCGTTGACGCCGGGCATGTCGGGGACGATGGCGCGTCCACCGACATTGATGAAGATCTGCGGGGCGCTGAGGCGGTCGTCGCCCACGGAGATTTCGTGGGGCGATTCGAAGCGGGCGTGCCCCTGGTAGACGGTGATGTTGGCGCGATGCTTGAGGTCGTTCTCCAGGCCGTCGCGGGATTGGGCGGAGATGGCGTCCTTGCGGGCTTTGACGCGCTTCATGTCGACGGCCGGCGGGCCGGGGATATCGACGCCGTATTCGGCGGCGCGGCGGGCCATCTGGGCGGCGTAGGCGCTGGCCACCATGGTCTTGGTGGGAATGCACCCGGTGTTGACGCAGGTACCGCCAAAGAGTTTGCGCTCGATGACGGCCACCTTCTTTCCCGCCCCGGCGAGGCGGCGGGCGAGCGACGGTCCGGCCTGGCCGGTGCCTATGATAATGGCGTCGTAGGGGGTGGGCATGGAGATAGTGTCTCGCGAAATGGGGCGGCGGAGAGGGGCTCGGTCTTCATCGCAGATTGAGGCTGGCATTTCATCGGGGATTGGGCTCGCATATACGTGCGTTTTCCCATTGCGGATGATTCTAAAAGGGATACTGACGAAATAAATATGGAAGAACGGGGGCGCGCCGCGCGTCTACCGGATTGAAGGGATACATGCCGACAATACGCGCAGGTGGGGGTATGTGGCAGAACACCACAAACAGGTCAAACATGTCTGATTATCCTTCAATAAGGTTGGGCTATACTGGGATTTCAAGAGGTTGGCGATGAAAAAATACGGCAAGTTCGCGGCTTTGATCGTAGTTGTGATCGGGACTCTCGTCTGGCTGGCAACGGCTGGGATGAAAGAAAATCAAACCTATTACAAGACCATCACAGAACTGGGCCAGATGGGCGATCGGGCTTATGGGCAGCGCACGCGGGTAGGCGGCGATGTCGAGAGCGGGTCGATCCAGCGCGTCGGCAACCAGGTGCAATTCGTCCTGGTGCAGGACACCACCAAATTGAAGGTTGCCTACACAGGCAGCGATCCCCTTCCCGATACATTCAAAGACGGCGCGCAGGCCTTGGCTGACGGCAAGCTGGATAAGGACGGCGTTTTCCGCGCCGGACGGATTCAGGCCAAGTGCGCCTCCAAATACGAAGCCAAACCGGGACAAATGGGCCCGGGCAAGAACGCTCCCATCAACACGGGCAAAAACACGGGCAAAGCAAGCATCTAATAGCAGCATTTTCGCTGAGAGGGTGAAATGGAAAATCTGGGTTCGCTGGCCATCCTGCTGGCCTTCTGCGTGGCGTTGTATGCCACCTTCGCGTGCGTAGTCGGGCGCATCAAACGCAAGCCTTTTCTGATCGTTAGCGGGGAGCGCGCGGTCTACGCGATCTGGGCGCTGGTGACTACTGCGTCGGCCATTCTGGTTTATGCGCTGATGACCAGCGACTTCCGGTTCAGCTACGTGGCGGAGCATTCCAACCGCACGATGCCTATCCTTTATAAGTATGCGGCGTGGTGGGGCGGACAGGAAGGCTCGCTGCTGTTGTGGAGCTGGCTGTTGGCGACGTACGCGATGGTGGTGGTCTTCACCAATCGCCGCAAGCTGCGCGACATGATGCCGTGGGTGATCGGCGTCATGACCACGATCCAGACCTTCTTCCTGGTGTTGAATAACTTCGTCGCGAACCCCTTCCAGATGCTGGCGGTCGATAAGCTGATCACGGCGGTGCCGGACGGTAACGGGCTGAGTCCGCTGCTGCAATATCCGGCGATGGCGATCCACCCTCCGATGCTGTACCTGGGGTATGTGGGATTCAGCGTGCCGTTTGCGTTCGCGATCGGTTCGCTGATCACGCGGCAGCCGGGCGACTCGTGGATTCATACGACTCGGCGCTGGACGCTGGTGACCTGGCTGTTCCAGAGTACGGGCATTATGCTGGGCGCGGCGTGGGCTTACCACGTGCTCGGATGGGGCGGCTACTGGGGCTGGGATCCGGTGGAGAACGCTTCCCTGCTCCCGTGGTTGAGCGGCACGGCGTTTTTGCATTCGGTGATGATGCAGGAGAAGAAGGGCATGATGAAAGTCTGGAACATCGTGCTGGTTTCGACCACCTTCTTCCTGTGTATTCTCGGCACGTTCCTGACGCGAAGCGGCGTGGTGCAATCGGTGCACGCGTTTGCGCGGTCGGAGATCGGAAAGTACTTCGTCGGATTCATGGCGGTGGGGATCGCGGCGGTGATCTTCCTGATTCTGGATCGCCTGGATTACCTGAAGAGCGAGTCGCAGTTGGAGAGCGTGGTCTCTCGCGAATCGAGCTTCCTCTTCAATAACTTGATTTTGCTGGCGAGCTGCTTCGCGGTGTTGTGGGGCACGCTGTTCCCGGTAATCAGCGAGGCGCTGACCGGCGACAAGATTTCGCTCGATGCCGACTGGTACAACCGGCTGATGGTGCCGATTGGACTCTTCCTGTTGTTCCTGACTGGCGTGGGTCCGCTGTTCGCGTGGCGGCGCACGTCGATCGAGAGTCTGCGGCGAAACTTCCAGATTCCGGGGCTCGCGGCGCTGGTGCTGGTTGGCGCGCTGATTGCGGCAGGTGTGCGGCACTTTTATGCGCTGATCTCGTTCGGCTTCTGCATGTTCGTGGCGATGACGGTGCTGTTCGAATTTTACAAGGGCGCGAAATCGATCGCGGCGAAGAATTCGATGAACATCATCCACGCGACGTGGGAGCTGACGCATCGCAATACGCGGCGCTACGGCGGGTACCTGGTGCACATGGGAATCGTGCTGGTGTTCATCGGATTCACGGGACACGCGTTCAATCTTTCGGAAGTGAAGGAGTTGAACAACGGCGACGCGATGAAGATCGGCACATATGAACTGCGCATGGTGAATCTGGCGCAGGGCGATGAAGAGAATTACTCGTGGCATCGCGCCACCATGATGGTGACGAAGAACGGAGAGACGCTGGGCACGCTCGAACCGGAAAAGCGCTTCTACAAGGCGAGCAAGCAGGGGACGAGCGAGGTCGGAGTTCGCGTGCGGCCGAATGAAGATCTGTATCTGAATTTCGGCGGCATGAGCGACGACAATCAGCGCGCGGTGATTCAGGCGTACGTGTTCCCGCTGGTGTCGTGGATCTGGATCGGGACACTGGTAGTGATTTTCGGGACGCTGATCTGCCTGGTGCCGAGCAAAGTGAAGATGCAGTATGCACGGACCGAAGTCGTGGGGTATACGAAGAAAAATGCGACGGTTCAGAAGTAGTTTCTTAGCCCGATTCATTCTAATAACGGTCATTGCAGTGGCTGCGCTGGCACAGACGGCGAGCGAGAAGCCGAGTGTCGACGTACGCCGCGTAGGCGCCCGGCTGCAATGCCAGTGCGGGTGCAAGGATTCGGTGGCGACGTGCAGCATGCTCGAGTGCCACTTCTCGAAGCCGGCAAAGGAACGGATCGCGCAGATGCAATC
>JAOAPT010000914.1 GCA_025463045.1 Candidatus Solibacter sp. | reverse complement strand
TTGAAGTCTTGCGGTTGATCGCCGCCGGCAACGCCAACAAAGAGATCGCGGCGCAACTCGATCTCGCCGAGGACACCGTCAAAAGGCACGTGACGAATATCCTCTCGAAGCTGGGGGCGAACGACCGCACACATGCCGTGACGATCGGGCTGAACCGGGGAATTATCGAACTGTAATAACACGAAAGTAGGAGTGCCTGATCCCCGTTTCGGATCTTCCCGTCCAGCCTCGAATTTCTTACGCTGGAGACGGGATACTTTGCAACGGCTATTTTCAACCTTCGCTGATGGTTCTCCGGGCGGCGGGATTCTACTGCTCAGGCTCCTCGCGGGAGGCGCGCTCATTTATCGCGGAGTCGCTGCCATGGGTGCGGAGGATCACACCGGGCTCGTCGCGCTACAGATCCTCGGCGCTGCCGCCGGTCTTCTCATTCTGGGAGGCCTCTGGACCCCCTTAGCGGGAGTGCTGGCAGCCATCGTGGAGGTGTGGATCGGTTTGAGCCAACCCGGAATCCGGTCGTCGGCCCTCATCTTCGCAACCCTGGGCATCAGCTTGGCAATGATCGGGCCGGGCGCTTGGTCCATCGATGCGCGACTGTATGGAAGAAAACAGCTTCTTCCACCCGAGCTTTAAGGGAATGGCCCCTGCCTTTCGAAGATCGCCAAACGCCTGGAGATTCCGAGATCACCGACTCACGAAATAGCCATCTAACCTTCTGCCGTCAGATCGGCCCAGAGGCCTCGGGCCAATAAAAGAGTCACTCAAAAGCGATCGGACTCTTCGTACCGCGCTTTCCGGTGATCCCACGCATGCCTAAAAGTGGTACATGCAGCTCTCACGATCGAATCAGCCGGCTGCACGACGATATAGGGTTGGCTCCTGGCAGCGCACGATGTACTCTCGGCTTGTGCATGGAACACGGCGACCCAGGCACACGGAAAAAGGAGAAGAGAGCCATGACATACGCGATGGATCGCCTCCGGGCCAGTAGGGCGGAAACAATCCCGCATTTGGAAATCGGAAGTCAACTGTTCCATAACGGCGTCCCCGTGCAGTTGCTTTATCGGATAGGCAGCGACAAATCGCATGAGACGTGGCGAGTCCGCCCCCTCTTCGTAGAGGCCCCCGATCGTGATGAGCGGTTTTCCCGATCGGATTGCTTGTCATTCCTGCACACTATGCGGGCGCCTCGTTGGAGCCGCGCCGCATGAAAGACGAGGACAGCTATGAAACTCTCGCGAGAATTTAAAAATGAAGAGCAGGCGCGCGCACGGGAGCGAGGTCTTCTGGCCGTGGGCTACCGCGCGTGGGTGAATCGCACAGGCGATGGAACCTGGCAATTATATTGGTTTGAAGACTGACCTGAAAGGTGATTTTGGATCGATGGGGTGCCGGTTAGCTCGCGCTCTCGGACTTGCGGTTCCAGAGTTCGATGTATCCGCGCTTGATGCCGATGGTCACGGCATGGGTGCGGTCATTGGCTCCCAGCTTCGCCAGGATGTGCGTGACGTGGTTCTTGACGGTTTCCTCCGTAATACAAAGCTGAACGGCGATCTCTCTATTGCCGTTGCCGGTCGCAATCAACCGCAGCACGCCGATCTCGCGCGGGCTGAGGTCGTCTTCGGTGGCATGATCGGCCAGTTCGGCGGCAATCTCCGGCGGGATGCGTTTTTGCCCGCGATGCACGGCACGAATGACCTCCAGAAGTTCCGCGTTTACGCGCCCCTTCAACAGATACGCCCGTGCGCCGGCCTTCAGGGCCCGGAGGACTTGGACGTCGCCTGTATAGGTAGTCAGGACAATGATCCGGGCATTCGGGAATTCCCCACGAATGGCGATGATTGCCTCGATACCCCCCATATCCGGCATCTGTAGGTCCATCAAGGTGACATCCGGGCGGTTCAGTTTGAATTGTGCGAGAGCTTCCCGGCCGGTGGCAGCTTCCGCTACCAATTGCATGTCGGGTTCGGCGGAGATTAAGGCCGCAATTCCTTCCCGAAGCAGCGGATGGTCGTCCACTATGAGGACCCGAATCGGTTTTTCAGCGCCGTTCACGTTTTTCGCCTGCTTTCCGGCTAGGGCTTCACTCCGGGGAGCCGGTTTGGGTTCGCCTTGTGGCCGATACCCATCTATCATCTTATTACGAGCAGGCAAATGGAGATGGGTGCGATGTGCGGGAGCTCCGCTTCGATTCAGGCACGCGGGCCGCGGCTCATGAGGTCTTGGTTTTGATCCGGAAGAGCCCAAATCGGCGGCGGACATCAGACGCGGCGTAAGCGACGGAAGCGGGGACGGTCAACTCCACTTCCGTGCCAGCTCCACTTTCGCTCCACAATGCCAACCGCGCTCCGATTCGTTTGGCCCGCTCCCGGATCCCGGGCAACCCCCAATGACCGGTGCGCGCGCCTTCCTGCAGAACTGCCGGGTCAATGCCCTTTCCATCATCACGTATCCGCAAACGGAACAGATTTGGGTCGTAGTGGATTGCGGCTTCAATCCGGCTTGCGCAAGCGTGCTGGAAAGCGTTTCGCAATACCTCACGAGCGATCCGGTAGATCTCGTCCTGGAGCAAAGGAGACAGGGTTCGCGGCTGCCCCTCCATGACCACCTGGAAAACGGCCGAATGACTGTTCCCCTCCTGGGCGTCCCGGAGTTCCTGCCCCGTGTCGGTGAGCAGGTCTTCCAGGCGCCTCGGAGCCGACCCCAGGCGTAGGTTCTGAATGGCATCGCGGCCCTCGGCGACGGCCTCGTCTCCCTTACGGATGGCCCCGTCAAGCGTGCGGATGGCATCTTCGGTACGCCCGGGGAGCAGGTTTCGCGCCGCCTGGAAGGAGAACATCAGCCCCTGAAAACTCTGCAAAAGCGTATCGTGCAACTCCCGCGCGACGCGCAGCCGCTCGTCCACGCGCCCGTCCAATTGCGCGTTGAACTCCCGCCGGATCTGATATAGCCGCAGTCGGTGCAGCCCCCAAAGCATCGCCAGAAAGCCGGTCACGCACGACGCGTAGAACCACGTGGTCTGATAGTACGCCGGGGCGATGGAGAATTCCAGGGTGTCCCCGGCCTCGTTCCACACGCCGCTGTTGTTCGAGGCGATCACACGGAACCGGTACTGGCGCGGCGGCAGATTGGTGTACGTCGCCTGGCGTTCGTTGATCACTTCGTGCCAGTTTCGGTTCTGTCCCTCCAGCTTGTACTTGAAATGGATCTTTTCCGGCGCAACCAGGCTGAGGGCGGTGTACTCGATTCGGAGGCTGCGGACGTTGCCGGGCAGCCGCATCCCTTGATTGAGTTGGTACGGCTTCCCGTTTACGCTAACTTGCTCGATATGGACGGGCGGCGGGATTTTGTTCACAGGGAGATGACGGGGATCGATCACCTGGACTCCTTCTCCCGTCACGAACCAGATCTTGCCATCGGTTGACTTCGCGACGCGAGGACCGTAGGCGCTAGCCGCACTTGAGCGGAGCCTCACGCCGTCCGCTGCATCCCACGCCTTCGTTTCGATCTTACGTTTCGGGTCAACGATCCACGCGTCCAGTTCCGTCCGCGCGATGCGCACCAGGCCGCAGGCGGTGTACAACCAGAAGGATCGATCATCGTCCTCTATCGTCCAGTGAATCGCGTCGCAAGGTAATCCATTCCTGCTGGTGAGCGTAGTGATACGGCCGTCTTTAATCCGGCTAAGACCACCCTTCTCGGTTGATGCCCACAGCGCCCCATCGCGATCGAGTTGCAGATCGCCCACTTCGCCCTCGCCCAGCCCGTCAGCGGCTGTGTATGACGCAGCGAGACGGTCCCCGTTGAAATACAAAACGCCGCCGCCGGCCCAGAATCCAAGCCAGACTCCGCCCGGGTTCCGGTCGGCGAGCATAAATTCGGCGCCTTGGCGGCGCCCCAGTTCCGACCAGAGGATCTGCTTGACCAAACGGCCCTCCAGCAAACGTATGAAACTTTGATGCCCTGAAAGCCAGAGGCTGCCCGCGTTGTCCCCCGCGATGAAATGCACTTCGCCAGGCGCGAGGCGTGTCGCGACAAACCTGCCGTCCTGGAAGTAAGCAAGCCCGTGTCGCGTGGATACCCAGATTCGCCCGCGAGCATCCTGAAACAGAGACTCCGGCGCATCATCCGGCAGCCCACTCGCTTTCCCGAAGACGGTCGTTTGTCCGTTTTTCCAACGGGTCAAAGACTGATAAGCGCCGATCCAAATGCTCCCATCCGTAGCCGCGAGCACGGATTGAGTAGCATCGCTGGCTAAACCTTGCTTCACGGAAACAGTGCTAACGGAGAGTTCTCGAAAACGGTCCAGTCCTCCCGTGCTGGAGACCCAGACACTGCCTTCGCGATCCTCGAAAAGACTCAGGATGACATCGCCCGAGAGGCCGTCAGATCGTGTAAATACGTCGGTCCGGCCCTGATGTACGTGTATGAGCCCCCTCTCCACAGTTCCGATCCAGAGGCCGCCATCGTGGTCCCGGAGGACCCTATTCGAATCGAGATCCCGGCTCCCGAGCAGTTCACTCGGATGGGTTGCGCTTCGAATCGGATATGATTCCAGTTTGTCGCCGGCGAGCTGCAAGACGCCTCCATCATGCACGGCAACTAAGAGGCGTCCGTCATCGGACTTACTTAGGCCAATGAGCTCCGTGGGTGTCGGATATTGCTTTGGAGGACCGGGCCTGATTCGCCACAGCCCGGACTCTGCAGCGGCCCAGAGATTCCCTGAGCTGTCCTCATACAGAGCCCAAACGGCTCTGCCGAAGGCGCCATCCTCGCCATAGCACGTCGTGCTGCCGCTTCGGATTGCGCAGAGTCTACTGGGGGCTGCCAGAGTGCCCGCCCACACCGTTCCCTCCCTGTCCTCGAACAGCGATGCCACAAACTGGTTCGCAAGCCCTTGTTCCGCCCGCCCGGTCAGCGATCCCCCGCTCCATGTTAGAAGGCCGGCAAAGGTCCC
>JAOAPT010000903.1 GCA_025463045.1 Candidatus Solibacter sp. | reverse complement strand
CTTACCGCGACATCGTGAAGTTCACGTCCACCGCCGTCAGCACATAACAGGCCTGCCCGTTGAGGAGTGTCGGTCGAAACACGCGTTTTCTCCACCACAAATTCGGCAAACGTATGATCGGAATTCTCGTAAGCGTAGTTCCCCAAGGCATTCAACGCCTCGAATTCTCCCCAGGCATCCAGCCAGTCGCGCAGTTCGGCGCCGTGCCGCCTTCGCCATTCCTCGACGGCCAGGTACAAGTGCGTCCCGGTCAGCAATAAGCGAGAGAGGAAATTGTAGCCTTCTTTGTCGCGCTGGTTCAACGCTCCCAGCATCCGCTCCAATCTGCGCAGCGACCGCGCCCAATTCTTCACACGCTCCGAGAGCCGCGCCAACGGCATCGATTGAATGCGCCGCGATTTCAACAACTGGAGCCCTTCCCGCATCACCCGCGTCTCCACCGAAACCGACCGCAGCGATGCCACCATGCCATTTACGCGCCTGCGATACACCAGCCCAACCACCGAGTGGAACAACACCAGCGGCCACACCCACATCGCCATTCGCAATCACGGCAACACACCCGGAGACGCCGTCAATAACACGGCCGCCACAATGCCCACCGGCAGCGCCGAGCTCACGGCCGCCGCGATCCGAAGCGCTCCCGAAGAGGAAACTGCCGGAGTATCCAACCACCTCGCGAACGTCTCCCATCGCGATTCGGCCGATTCGTAATCGCCGAGCACCGCCACCGCCGGCTGCCGCAGCCGCACTTCCTCGATCGGCGCCGCAGCCTGCAAATACCCCGCCAGCCTCCGCCGCCCAATCGCCGTCCCCGTGATGCACATCAACTCGAACAACGAGCCCTCTCCGAACAAACCGAGATCCCGCGCATAGGGACGCCCGGTCTCCAGAAATTCTTCCCCGGCGAACCCGTTTTCCGCCCAATCCCCCGCAGCCCGCTGCACCCCGCGCTCGTAGAAAAGCCTCAGCCGCCACGTGCGCGACCGCGCCGCCTGACACCGCCGGAAACGCCGCACCGAAACCGCGATCACCGGAATCAACAGCGCGAGCCACCACGGCATCAGGTGCTGCCGACAGCGTATGGAATCAGCAGTAGAATCGCCGCGCCCAGCAGTGCCGCAATTGAGAATGCCGTCGCATGCTCTCCGCGGACCCGCGCCCACCCGGATTCCAATTCCGGCAAGCGACTCTCGTACTCCGTCCGGACGCTCATTCGACCGGCGCGGCGTGCCGGCGTCTGAATCCCCACCACAGCCACACCATGACCGCGACCCACGCCACCGCGCTGATCGCCGCGCCCGCCATGAAGTTCGTGGGCCGGTATCGCACCACCAGTTCGTGACTTCCCTCCGGCACCACCACGCCCATCAACGCGAGATCCACCGGGACCACCGGCAGCGCACGACCATCCACCTCGGCCAGCCACCCCGGGAAGTACGGCGTCGCGATCCGCAGCAGCGTCGGATGCGTCGCCTGATATTTCGCGCGATACAGGTCGCCTTCGTACGCCGTGATCTGCACCGTCGCGCCGCCATTCTGCGCGATCTCGCTCCCGCCCTCGACCACCGCTTCCTTCGCCGGATCGAGCGCCGCCAACCTCGCCGCCGCCTCTTCCTTCGTCCGCACCGCAGTCACCCGCTCCGGCGCGAAGATCCGCGGCAGCCGATCCCCGTTCGCCTGCAGACTCCCCTTCGTCGGATCGATGATCGCCGTCACTGAGAGCCCATTCAGCAGCTTCGCATTCGACGCCGCCGCTTCCATGTACTTGTGATACCGCGCCAGTTCCAGCGGATTGTACCCGTACGTTGCTTCGATCCGGCTATCCAGGGTCCCGTTCAACGGACCAAGCGCCGCCGACGCGAACGGCATGTAGATCCGATGCATCGGATAGCGCGTCAGCGGCGCAACCACCGACACGAAGCGATCCTGATTCGCGCCGTACAAGTCCTGAAAACTCGCCCGCGCAAACGCCAGCGGATTGTCCGACATGTTCCAGTAGTACAGATCGCACCCGGCCACCGCAATCAAAACCAGCGGAATCCACGGCGACCTCCATCGCGCCCGCACCCATCCCACGCCCGCACCCGCCAGCAGCGCGAGTCCCAGCGCCGCGACGAACCACATCTGGATCGGCGCGCGCACACTGTGAAACCCCGGTAGAATCGCGATCGCCGAATACAGCCCTGCGGCCGGACCGAACGCATACCACGCAGCCGGAATCACCAGCGCCAGCCCGTACCAACGCGAGCGCCCCGTCATCAGCCCCACGACCGCGAGCGGCAACAGCAGCAGCCCCATGTACAAATAAAATTGCGTGATATCCTGCGGCCCGGAATACGCATTCGGCCCGAGCGCGTCATAGTGATTCGGACTGACCAGCGTGGCCAGCGCGCCCGGCACCAGGGCCGCCCCCGCATCGCGCGAATAATCCGCGCCCGCGCGGATTGATTCCGCCGTCAACTCCAACCCCGGCAGCACCATCACCGCGGGCAGCGTCGCCGCAGCCAGCGTCGCGACGCCCAACGCCGCGACATAGCGCCCTAACACTCCGCGCGCGATCGCAAAATCCACCGCGAGAAAAATCGTCAGCGCGAAGAACGAATAGAGCGCCGTCTGAAAGTGTCCCGTCAGCACCAGGCATCCTGCCGCCACCGCGAGCACCGGCAGCCATCGCCGCGACCGCGCTGCCCGGTGCCCCGCCCACAACAGCAGCGGCAGCCACGCCGTTGCCTGGAACGGACCGACGTGCGAACTCGTCTCCGCGAACAGTCCGGAGAACGCGAAGAACACACCCGTAAACACCGCACCCGCCCGACTCCGCAGCAGATCGCGGCCCAGCAGATACCCGCCGATTGCCGCCAATAGCGCGTGCAGCGCAAGCTGCCACTCAATCGCGCGGGGCGTAATTCCCATCAGGAAAAACGGCCAGTTCAGCGGATACCACGCGCCTACCTGTGGATCCGCCAGAAACGGCGCGCCGGAAAAAACGTACGGAGCCCAGAACGGAGCTTTGCCCGCGTGCAACTGCTCCGCGAGATACTTCTGCGGACTGTACTGCACGTCCACCGCGTCCCATTGAATCGACGCCGCGCTTGAAAATAGGGGCTGATAGTAGAACAGCAGGACCGCTAGCGCGAGCCCGCCGAAAATAATTCGCGGCTGCGCGAGTTGTTCCCACCAGGGTGACTCCGCCGGCGCAGTGGAAGGTTTCTCCTCAACGCGCCCGCGCTTACGAGAGGCCATGAAGGCCTTATTGTAATATCCCTACTTGTCCTTCGTAGGATTGCCGAACGTGATCGTCGATTCGCCCGAGTACTTGTGGCAGTTGCGGAAGTCAATCACGTTGCGCGAGCAGTAGTTCGTCCCGCGCTCGCAGCTCAGCGTCTCCGCGTGCACCGGCAGCAGATACTGCTTCGCATCGCCCAGCCGCACGTACTGGTAATCCGTCGCCGATTCCACGTGATCCAGCGGAAAGTTCGCCGGCATTCCCTTGGCTTCCATTTCGATCCGCAGCACCCGCGACGTCCCCGGGTCGATCCATACCGAACCCGTATACGCGGGATCGTAGCTCTGCGATCCCGAGTGAATGCTCCAATGCGAATGCTCTTTATCCACCGAGAAATCGTACATCTTCGCCATGATCCCGCCAGCGCGCGAATCGCGCCGGAAGTGGAAATCCGCCGCCGTCGCCGGTGAGAACAGATCCACCAGCACCGTGCCGAACTCGCCCGTACTCCACGAGCCGCCCGATTCCTCGATCTTCTTCACCGTCTTCTTCCCGTTGATCTGGATATTCCGGTAATCTTCGCGACCGTTCTCGTAGACCACTTCCATCGACACCACATCGATCGCCTGGAAGTTCGCCGGCGTGCTCTGGCTCATCGACCGCGTCACCATCTCCGAGCACACGTAACTCGGCAACGTCTCTGTGAACTCCATCGCCGCGTCCGCCGCCTTGCGGATCAGCGGCTCGTCCTTCTTCTGCTGGATCCGCTCCACGCCTTCGTCCAGATCCCCGCGAATCACACTCGGCCGGTCCGACGCCGGAGCCGCGGCGCGCGCCACCGGACGTTCATCCGCAGGCGGTGTATTCGGCGGCGCTGTCTCCGGCACCGACTTCGACTTCTCCCGCGTCGAATCCGCTACTCCGCCGCGCTTCAACTTCGGCGGACCCGGATCTTCCGCATCGCGCGGGGCAGGCGTCTTCATATCCGTCGCGTGCTCCGACCCGATCGTCTTCGGCGGATCGTCCTTCCACGTGTCCACGACCCCATCGTCGGTCTTCGATTTCGGACCGCCACCGGCCTTCTCCCAGTACACGTTCACCGCCGTCATGTACCCGCCGGGATCTTCGCTCGCCTCGACCGAAACCTGGTCGCCCAAATTGAACTTGGGCGACTTGATCTCATCGCCGCCTTTGAAGAATTTCGTCTTGCCGTCGCGCCGGAAATCCATCACCCGCTGATCGCCCAGCTCGACGCTGACGGTCTTCTCATCGAACACCTTCAACGTGCCCCGGAAGTTGGGCAGCGGCTGGCCTGCCTTCGTCGGCGTACCCTTATTACTCTTTCCGTTGCGTCCGGGAATCGGGATGCCAGAGCCGGTAGGCTGACGCCCGCCCGGATAAGGAGATTGGCCCGGATAGCCACCGCCCGGATAGCCGCCGCCACCCCCTATCGGTGGGTATATCTGCGCCATCGTGGCAACAGGCACAATAAGAAATAACAGTCCGGCTTTCACGCTGGATGGTGAGATGCGCGGAGGGACCCCCAGGTTACCATCTATTAATATCCTCATCGTTCCCTCCCTCGCGGCCGTACTCCAGGAGTAGTATGGAGACGAACGTTACTGCCATGGTATGCTGATCCTCGGCTAAATTAAAGAGTGGAGTTTTTCTGACGCCCCGCCACCTGCTTCTGCTCGATTCCGATCCCACCGCCCAGGCTCACTTGGCCGGTCTCCTGAAACGGGACGACCGGGAAATCGAAGAGGTGTCGGACAGCCGTGAGGCCCTCGATCGGATCCGCGCCGGACACATTGATCTCGTCCTCGCCGGCAGCGCCAATAATGGCTTCGATCCCCTCAAACTCCTCCGCCGCGTCCGCTCCATCCGCCCCGAAACCAAGGTGATCCTCACCGGCGTGTCCAATCCCGGAAACATTATTCAGGCCATCCGGCAGCGTGCTTTTAGTTACTTCCATCTC
>JAOAPT010000896.1 GCA_025463045.1 Candidatus Solibacter sp. | reverse complement strand
GATGTGTCCATCTTGATCGAAACGGTGATCTCGATGAAGATCCAGGCCAATGACTGCGCAGCCGGGGGTATTTTTCAAATGGAGCCGCGCGAGATGACGGCGGTGCGACGGATATCGTACATACGCTGGGTCCAGACGTGTTCTATTTCGGGTCCTGCTCCTCCGCCCCTGCCGCTTGCCCTGCCGCGAGACCGCTGACCCGTCCTGCACACCGGTTCCGATCACTCCGCGCGTCAATTTCGCGTCTCGGGTGCCTTCGTCGGACGGGACGGTCCGCAGTGGGCTGTGAAGGTGCACAATCGGGCAACTCATCCGTGGAGAGTATCCAGCGGCGGCCGCATGGGCGGCGTCTTCGGCGAGGATGCCGTTGAAGTGGCGCCACCCGCCGTTCCGTGCACCTCATTGCCAGGCGCAGCAGTGCTTGGTTCCCGTTCCCAGTGCCGGCACCTGCGCGCACTACGGCAAGTTCGGTAATCGCGGTCTCTACATCTACGGAGGGGACTTTTGCGAAGGACCGGCAACTTGACTCCGCCCCGTCGCGGACCTGCTTCGCCGGCTGTTTTATCCCAGAGCGAGAGAGCCGGCGGGCGTTTTGCGCGGCCGGTGCGATAGAATTCCAAAGAGGGCGCAAAGGCCCTTTATGAGGAGAGCCGTTGCGCATCTTTGACCGCCCATTCCTGATTGCTTCCCTTCTATGCGCCGGTCTGCGCGCCCAAACACCGGACCTCACTTTTTTTGAGTCCAAGATACGGCCTGTACTGGCGGCCAAGTGTTTTGCCTGTCACTCGTCGGCGCTCAAAGCACCGATGAGCGGGCTCATGCTGGACAGGAAGGACAGCGCGGAAAGGGTCAAAGACCGGTTGGTCACGGCCCTCAAGTACACGGACCCTCGACTTCAGATGCCGCCTTCCGGCAAACTGCCGGACGCAGTAATCGCCGACTTCGAGACATGGATCGCGGCCGGGATGCCGATGCCCACGGCGCCCACGGGCGCTGCGGGGAGTCAGCCTTCCGCGGCCTATAAGGGAATGTCTTTGGAGGACGGGAGGAAGTGGTGGGCTTTCCAACCGCTTAAGCGTCCTGCTGCCCCGAAGGTGAAAAACACGGCGTGGCCAGCCACCACTATCGATTCGTTCATCCTGGAAAAACTGGAGGGCAAGGGGCTTAAGCCGGCGCCGCCGGAAGAGAAACGAATCCTGGTCCGGCGGGCCTATGTCGACCTGGTCGGCTATAAGCCAACCTACGACGAAGTAGAAGCTTTCGCGAACGATTCTTCGCCGGATGCCTGGGCGGAACTGATCGACCGCTTGCAGGCATCGCCTCAATATGGGGAGCGCTGGGGCCGGCATTGGATGGACGTGGCACGCTTCGGCGAGGACAATCCGACGTCGGAGGCCACGAATCCCGCGTACCCCTTTGCCTGGCGCTATCGCGATTGGATTATCGATGCGATCAATCGCGATGTGCCCTACGACCGCTTTGTGAAACTGCAACTCGCGGCCGACCTGATGCCAGGTACGCCACGAGACGACATGCGGGCCCTGGGTTACCTTGGCGCCGCGCCGATTTATCACAAGGACCATCGCCTGTCGGCGGAAGTCATCGGCGGGTTTATGACGGACGATTGGGACGAGCGCGTCGATGCGGTGGGTCGAGGGCTGCTGGGACTGACCGTTAGCTGCGCCCGCTGCCACGATCACAAGTTCGACCCGATCACCACCAAGGACTATTACGGGCTGATGGGTGTGTTTGCGTCGACGCTGCGCGGCGAGCGGCCGCTGATCGATGTGGATCCCAAAGTCGAGCAGCGCTACCTGTGGGTGCAGAGCCGGTTATTCGATCTGCGCTATGCCGCGAATCTGCTGACCGGGGAGGCGTCCACGGTGGTCGGATCGCCGGAGCGCGTGGCGCGGTGGAAGGCGGAGATCGAAACTCTGAAGACGGAGATGACTGCGCTTCAGGACCAATATCCGCTGCTGGTGAAGAATCTGGAAAAGTATTGGACGACGCCGCAGCGCCGTGGGCCGGCCACCGCACCCGCAACCGCAGCCGCGCCCGCACCCGCTGCAGCCGTCGGAGGTACGGACGTAAAACCGGCAGCGCCGCCGCCCCCGCCGAACCGGAGAGGCCGCGTCAACACATCGACAGAACCATTCATGAATGCCGTCTACGACGCAGCGCAATACGTCGATGGAAGCGACCCGCACTTCACGTTCATGACCTACAAGCCTGGGGAGGCCCGTGATTTCCCGGTGCTGCTCCATGGCAATGTCGCTACGCCTGGTGACACCGTTCCCCGGCATTTTCCGGCGGTACTCGCCAAGGGGGACGGTCTGCTGAAGAATGGATCGGGCCGTCTGGATTTGGCGGAGCGGATATTCACGGATGCCGCGCCGCTGGCTGCAAGAGTGATCGTGAATCGCGTGTGGGGATGGCATTTCGGCCGGCCGCTGGTGGCCACTCCGAGCGATTACGGCGTGCAGGGAGAGAAGCCGACTCATCCCGAACTGCTCGACGACCTGGCGGTGCGCTTCATCGCGCACGGCTGGAGTTTGAAGTGGCTCAACAGAGAGATCATGATGTCGGCGGTATACCGGCAGTCGAGCCACCCGCGCGCCGATGCGGAAAAGATCGACCAGGTCAACGCGCTGTTGTGGCGGATGAATCCGCGGCGCCTGGATGTGGAATCCTATCGCGACACACTGCTGCGGGCCGCCGGCCGGTTGAGCCCGTCGATGTTCGGACCTTCCGAAGACGCCGAGGCGGATACCAGCGTGCGCCGCACGGTTTACTCGCGTGTGAGCCGCGGGCGCCTGAGTAATCTGCTCAAGGTTTATGACTTCCCCGACCCGGTACAGACCAGCGGCGGACGCGATTTGACCACCACAGCGCTGCAGCAGCTTTTCGTCATGAACAGCCCGTTCATGCGTGCCGAAGCTCTGGCGCTATCCGCGGCACTGTCCGGCGATGTCGACGCTGCTACGAAAATCCGCAGCTTGTATCGCAAGGTGCTGTCGCGGGATCCGAGCGCCAAGGAACTCGACATCGCTGCGCGTTATCTTTCGCAGGGTACGATCGAGCAATACGCGCAGGTGTTGCTGTCCAGCAATGAGGAGATTTTCTGGCAATGATGCACAAACTATCGCGTCGCAAGATGATTGAGACGGTGTTTGGGGGAGTAGGCGCGGTTGGACTGTCCGCCATGCTTGGTTCTCCGCTTGAAGCAGCGGAATCGCTGGGCCGCTACACCGGTCAGCGTACTCCGGGCAAGGCGAAGCACGTCATCAGTCTCTTTCTTTCCGGCGGCCCCTCACACGTGGATCTGTTCGATCCCAAGCCTGCGTTGGTGAAATTTCAAGGGCAGCGGCCGGGATCCACGGACTTGCGGACGGAGCGCCAGACCGGCGGGCTGATGCCGAGCCCATTCACCTTTCAGAAATACGGCCAGAGCGGTATCGAGTGTAGCGAGTTAGTCAAGAACATGGGTTCGGTGATTGACGACGTATGCGTTCTGCGCTCCATGTACTCGTTCAATCCGACCCACACCCCCGCGCTTGGTTTGTATCACACGGGAACGATCCTGTTGAACCGGCCGTCGCTTGGGTCCTGGATTTCATACGGGCTGGGAACCGAGAATCAAAATCTGCCGGCGTTTGTGGCGCTGGATTCCGGCGCCGGGGGTGCTGGAGGACTCGGCGGGTCGGTGACGCGGGCGGGCTTTCTGCCGGCGGAGCATCAGGGAACATCGTTCAGCGATTCGGAAACTGCGCCGGACAAGATGATCCAGAACCTGCAGAACAAATGGATGGATGACAAAACGCAGCGCAGGCAACTGGACGCGCTGCAGGAACTGAATCGGGGATTTAGCGATTCCTTTGGGCCCGACGATTATCTGGAAGGGCGAATTAAGAGTATGGAAGGCGCTTACCGGATGCAGTTCGAGGCGATGGACGTCTTCGATATCCGGAAAGAGCCGCAAGCGGTGCGCGACGAATACGGCGATAATCCATTCGGACACGGCTGCCTGCTGGCGCGGCGGCTGGTAGAACGCGGCGTGCGGTTCGTCCACGTTGGATCGGGCGGATGGGACGACCACAAGGACATTGAAAAGGAATATCGCAAGAAGGTCCCGAATATGGACCAATCGGCAGCGGCCCTGGTTAGGGACCTGAAGCGCCGCGGATTGTTGGACGAAACCATCGTGGTCTGGGGCGGAGAGTTTGGCCGCACGCCGGTATCGGAGAGCGGCACGGGGCGTGATCACAACCCTTATGGATTTACGATGTGGACGGCGGGCGGCGGATTCAGGGGCGGGTTATCGTACGGCTCGACAGATGAGTTCGGTTTCAAAGCGGTGGAGAATCGCGTATCCATTCACGACCTGCACGCCACCATGCTTTACGCCCTTGGCATCGATCATACCAAGCTGACCTACCGCTACGCGGGCCGCGATTTCCGGCTCACGGATGTATTCGGCGATGTGGTCGACGGCGTGCTAAAGGCCTGAGCCGCGTCTCTGCCGACGCTGGAGAAGGTCGGCTCGGGCTGGGCTACGTTCTTATCATGCGAGTTCTAACCTTGCCCGCTTAGATTTCCTAGCTGGTGTAGTTGGATGGCAGCCTCAGTGGTGTAAGGGGCGACCGAAGACTTTCGTGTCGCGCCCAATCTCGCGGGGGCGGGATGCCCGGTCCATGGACGGTAAACCCGACATTCCTGGCGGACGCGTCACGGTCCATTCTCACCTACCCCTGTCTTTGTGTACCTATTCGCGCAGTAACGTCAAGGGACAGGGTTGAACCCGCGCATCAAGCCCAACCCGTGTACTCAGGATTTCGCGCGCCAGCGCAATTTGGCATTCCCGCCGAGGTGCCCGGTCTCAGTGGCGGGGCCGCCATACGGTAGTTGCTGGATGATAGTTGCGCCAATCGAACCAGTAGTCCTTGATCGCCGGGATGCGATCCAGGCACAACCCTTGTGACGGGCCCGACACGGCGCAGCCCTGGAAGTTCCACTGACTTCCGGTTGCGCTGTCCATCAACAATGCAGAGGACCCCGTTCCGTTGAGGCGGTAGAACTCGGGCGCGACCGGCAGATGCGGAACGTGATTGCGGAAGGCGCGTACGGATTCGTTGTCGGAGCCAACCACGAGGAGGATCGACTCGCTGCCGGTCTGATCCTGCACGAGCTTTTCCGCAAGTACCACGTCGAAGGGGTAGGCACGGCTGGCTCCGCCGACTTCGATGCCCAGCATCAACGACCGCGCATGAAGGCCGGGCTCGGGAAAATCGATCACCGTCGGGGCGCGCTGCATTCGGACGTCCCAATTCTTCGCCGCATATCCGGACACGTATTGCGGGACGTCTTGCAGCACGGTGCCGCGCGGTTGTTCCGCTTTCCAGGTGGCGAAGTTGAGCTCGTCGGAGGGAATCAGGGTCAGGTTCTTTCCTCTTAACGGGCCCGATACGGCAGCGCCGCTGATCTGCTGCCAGTACGTCCCGGTCTCCTCGTCGCGCATGAGGAAGTTTTGATTGTTGATGCCGGCCAGGTGAAACGTCAGCCGCAGGCCGGCGACTTCTCTGCTCCACACCAGACCGGTGTGACATAACGTTCAATAGGTCGCGACGATGGGGACTCCGTTCACCACGTCGTTGACGATGTGATGGTAAGAGATGCTGCGGACGGGATAAGCGCGCGCTTCCCGGCCGAGTTGAACGGCCAGTACCTTTTCGCCGGCATCGAGTTTGCTCTGGTCCGCGGACGTGAACGCCGGGTGATCCACGGGATGAAACATCTTTTCGTAAACATTCACGCGCCCGAGAAAGGTGAGCAGCAGGGTCAGACCAGCGGCAGCCGCGGCCATTGCGCGTCGCCAGTTTTGCGTCTGGATCCGCCAGTAACCGCCGGCCGACGCAATCGCAATCAGTGTGGAGATTCCCGTAATCCACGGACGAAACCGGAGGATGGTCAGGGCCGCGGCCAGTTCGCGCGCGCCCTGGGCGCGGAAGGGCCGGATTACGTAAATGGGATAAACAACCGCCACCAAAGTGAACACCAGGCAGGCGAGAAGGATCGCGACAAAGCGGCCGCGGGATTTCCTGGCGGAGTTCTCGATCATCGTTCCTCCTGAGTGCGTAGAAAGAGGCTACTGGATTCTTCGCGGGCAAGCAATAGTGGAAAGCAACTAGTGCCGTGACCGCTTGATCCCATGCCGATCGCGAGTCCCAATCCGAGCCGCGACCGTAAGGGAGCGGTGGTCACCCGGACGACCACCGCTCCGTAACCGTCGCGGCTTTGATGTGTTCTTCAGCGGAGTTTTCCATGGCCGCTTCAGGGCCACAGCAAGGGATGAAATTTGACGATCGTTTCTTGGCGGGTCATTTTCAAGGGAGTCCCATGGCCCTCCGGGCCACCAACCTAATGAAGAACGAGCCCCAATCAGAGCCGCGACGGTTACGGAGAGCGGTGGTCGCGCGATTGGAGCGTGTTCGTCAACGGAGCGGTGGCCCACGCGACCACCGCTTCCTAACGGTCACGGCTCGGATTGGAGTGTGTTCTTCAACGGAGTTTTCCATGGCCCCGTTAGGGGCCGCAACAAGGGATGAAAATGCACGATCGTTTTTGGAGCGTCATTTTCAACGGAGTTTTCCATGGTCCCTTCAGGGCCACAACAAGGGATGAAATTTGACGATCGCCCTCCTCGCGTGACCACCGCTTCCTTGCTCGCAACGCGCGAGTTACGGCCTCGGCTCTGATTGATCGGTGTTCTTGGGCGGAGGTCTTACTGGAATTCGGGCATGTAGGCAAGGGCGGCTATCCGATACCGTATTGTTTCATTTTCCGGTAGAGCGTGGTGCGGCCGATGCCGAGGAGGTGGGCGGTCCTGGCCTTTTCGCCGCCGGTCGATTCGAGCGCTTTGACGATCGAGCGGCGTTCGCTGTCGAGCAGGGAGATGACGGGCGAGGCGGGCGCGAGGGAGAACTCGGGAAGCGGCGACGAGCTTTCGTGTTGGATCGCGTTGGAGAATTGTTGCAGGCCCGCGGCGGCGCGATGGTATTGAAGAGCGGAGGGCAGGTCGGACATCTGCATCAGGGCGCCTTCGCTGCGCAGCGCGCTGACGCGATCGATGCAGTGTTTGAGTTCGCGGACGTTGCCCGGCCAGTCGTAGCAGAGGAGCGTTTCGAAGAACTCCGGCGTGGGCTCTATGCCGGGGAGTCCGGCGCGTTGTCCGGCGTCGACGAAGTAGCGGATGAGTTGCGGAATGTCCTCCTTGCGTTCGCGGAGGGCGGGCAGGCGGATGGAGAAGACGTTGAGGCGGTAGAAGAGGTCCAGACGGAAGCGTCCGGCGGCGACCTCGGCCTGGAGGTTGCGGTGGGTGGCGGCGATAATCCGCAGGTCGACCTTCTTCCATTGCAGGGAGCCGACGGCGCGAAATTCGCGCTCCTGGATGAGGCGCAGGAGTTTGACCTGCATTTCGAGCGGGAGATCGCCGATTTCGTCGAAGAAGGCGGTGCCGCCATCGGCGAGTTCGACGAGACCGCGCTTGTTTTCGACTGCGCCGCTGAAAGCGCCCTTCACGTGGCCGAAGAGCTCGCTTTCCATCAGGGTGCCGACGAGCGAACCGCAGTCGATGGGGACGAAGGCGCCGCGCGGGTTGGCATTGTGGACGGCGCGCGCGACCACTTCCTTACCCGTGCCGCTTTCGCCTAACAGCAACACAGGAAGGCGGTTATGGGACGCCTTCTCAATCAGCCGGCGAATGGATGCGATCTGCGCGGAGCGGCCCACGAGTCCGTGGACGGCCTCCGTAGGGGCCTGGAGCATAATTTTCCCAAAACTACATCGAATCAATACGTACGACGAAGCCGGGAGATTTCTCAACAGAATCTTGTTGGATGCGGGCGGCGAGGTCGCCGGCGGCCTGCTCGGTGGGCTCGGCGCCGACGAGAACGCGCCACAGGCCGGGGGCTTCGGCGCGCTCGAGGAGGCGGGCGGTGCCGTAGCGGTCCGCCATCCGTTGGCGGAGGCTTTCGGCGTTGTCCTTATTGCGGAAGGCGCCGACCTGGACGCCGAAGACGGCGGGAATGACGTTGGGCGGGGTGCGGATGACCTCGATGCGGACCTTGGCGATCCCGGGGCCGATCAGCTCGATTTCGCGCGCGGCGGCGTGCGAGAGATCGATGATGCGGCCGTCGATGAAAGGGCCGCGGTCGATGATGCGGACCTCGGTGGTCTTGTTGTTGTCGAGATCGTAGACGCGGACCCAGGTGTTGAAGGGCAGAGTGCGGTGGGCCGCGGTCATTTTCTCCATATCGTAGATTTCGCCGTTGGCGGCGGCGCGTCCGTGATAGGGATGGCCGTACCAGCTGGCGACGCCGGACTCGGTATGGCCGATGGGGACAGGAATGGCGACAGGGCGATGGGGCGGAGGCGGCGTCACGCGCGCGTGCTTCTTGTGCCCGCATCCGGCGAGTGCGATGGAGGCGATCACGAGCACCAGGGGAGTTCTCATGGTCGGTCTTCCACGACGGTAACATGAATGGCATGACGCTCGGCAACTGCAAGGTGGTGGTTTACCGCAATCAGCCTTCGGGATGGGTCGCGGAGGTTCCGGCGATCGAGGGCTGTTACGCGCTGATGCCGACCCAGGAAGAGGCGCTGGTTGAGTTGTCAGATGTGTACGAGATGATCAAGGCGGAATACGCCGAGAAGCGTCTGCCGCTGCCAGCTTGTGAGTAGCGGGAACGGGCCGAGCAAGCTCGGCTGGACAAAGGTTGAAAAACCAATCGGAGCCGTGATCGTCACGAGCGGTGGCGTTGTTCGGGCGGCCACCGCTCCGTAACCGTCGCGGCTCCGAAGGCGGAACGCACATCCCAACAGGCCAGAAGGCCCGTCCTACAAGACGGAGAGCTGCGTCAGGATGGGGCGGATCGAGGAAACTTCAGGGGCGAAGAGGGAGAGCTGGCCGGGGTCGGCGAATAGGGCGGCGTAATCCTCTGGTGTGAAGGCGCGTTCGAGGCGGGCGGCGAAGTTGTTGCGCAGGATTCTCGCGTAGACATCAATGTCGTAATCGCGGGGATCGGGGGTGTCGGGCGCGGCGAGTTCGTCATCGTCGGGTTCGTCGACCATGCCGGCTCCGGTGCGGGTGCGGTAGACGCGGATGTGGTCGCCGACGCTCCACGTGGTGCGGCCGGCAGTGAGGAGGGCTTCGTAGGGGAGTTCGCGGCGGGTGTCGCGCGTTTCCAGGTAGCGCTCGGGGGATTTCGTGAGGCGGACGCGGGAGGAGACGTCGCGCGTCGGGAGTTCGCGGCGGCGGAGTGCGTCGAGGGTGGTGATGTAGGCGTCGCGTATTCCGGGAATGTCGCCGCGCAGGAGGCGGGCGATGGCGGTGCGGAGGAAATTTTCACCGAATGGCTCGGCGCGACTGGACCGGAAAGCCACGCCGCGGAGGAGGAGCTTGCGGTCGTAGCTGAGGAGGGCGTAGTTCTTCGGCTCGTGGGAGAGCATGGCGGCGTAGCGTCCGTCGAATTCGAGGTGGACGAGCGGGGGCAGGAGGGCGGCGACCTCGGCGACGACGCGATGTTCATCGGCTTCGGTCCACGTGTCCGGGACGGCGAAGTAGACGCCATCGGTATCGGCTTCGAGGAGAGTGACGCCGCGGGCGGCGAGTTCCCGGCACATGAGCTGGAGCGTCTCGCGGCCGCGGCGGGTGACTTCGTTGGCGGCGTGGACGTCGGCGAAGCGGGTGAGTCCGCCGCCGGCGGCGAGATAGCCGTAGGCGGAGTTGACGACGAGCTTCATGGCAGCGGAGCGGGCCTCGTGGGTGAAGCGCTCGGCGGAATTTGGCGGGGCGGCGCGGGCGGCGGCTTTGGCGGCGAGACGCCACTCGACCAGGCGATCGACGAGGGCGAGCATGGCGCCGAGACGATCGCGCGAGGGACTGATGCGGAAGGCGCGCATCAGCGAGGGGTACAGGCTGGCGACGTCGGCCTTGACGATGCGGTGGGCGACGCCGGTGGAGAAGAGGTGGAGGGCGGCGCCGGTGTGCTCGGTGCCGTCGCCGGGCTGGTGAGCGGGGAGCGCCATGCCGGCGCGCAGGTAGGCGCGGACGAGCAGGGGATCGATCACGCCGGTGGCGGCACCGGCATCGGCGAGACGCTCGTAGCGGCGCGGGGTCATGCGGGCGAGCGCGAAGGCGGCGCCGCCGAGCATGCGGGCGAGGCCGGCGACTTCCTCGACGTCGGAAGTGGCGTAGCGGCGGACGCGATCGGGATCGCGGAGGTAGACGTTGTAGATCTGCGCGCCGGGGATGAGTTCGCGATCGGGGCCGGCGAGTCCGAGGTGGCGGGCGACGGCTTTGAGCCCGTGGCCGGGAAGATCGCGAGCGGAGAAATCGTGGCGAAGGACGGCGTCGAGGGTGTCGATGAGCTCGCGGCCGGGAGCGACGAAGCGGACGCGGCGGCGGACGTCGAAATCGGAGGCGGTACCGCGGCGGGCGGCGCGCTGGCGGAGTCCGGGCGGACCGGTGCGGGCGAGCGCGAGAGGCACGCCGAGGCGGCGGGCGCGGGTGTGGAGGAAGGGGAGATCGAAGCCGTGGAGGTTGTGGTTCTCAATGACATCCGGATCGGCGAGCTGGATGCTGGCGACGAGGCGGCGGATGAGATCGGCCTCGGCGGCATTGGTGTCGTCGGCGGCTTCGAGGGTTTCGGTGGCGCCGGAGGGATCGCGAAGGGCGATCAGGAAGATGCGGTCGCGGGTGGGATTGAGTCCGGTGGTTTCGAGATCGAACTGGAGGCGGCGTAGGTCGTCGAAGGCGAGATCGCGGAAGTAGTTGCGGCCGGTGGCGACGAGATACTGCTCTTCGGGCGGGAGGGCGAGGACGGACTGCTGGCCGAGATCGCGGAGGTTGGCGATGCGGCGGTCCAGGCGCTTGGATGCGGCTTGGAGGACGGCGGTGGTGAGGGTCTTGAGGTCGTCGGCGCGGACGAGGAAGCGGAGCTCACCGGGGCCTTCGAGTTCGCGGAAGGTGACGAGCTCGGGGTTGAGGTGATCGACGTTATCGAGGAGGAGCCAGGGGCGGAAGCGGGCTTCCTCGCGGAGGAGTTCGCCGGTGGGGAGGCGGCGCCAGATGGTGGCGAGTCCGTCGGGCTCGGCCCAGACGGAGACGATGCCGGGGGTGGGATCCCAGCCCCAGAGCCACTCGTCCTCACGACTGATCGGAGGGGCACTAGCCGGGTTCATAGGCCATGATGATCGCGGAGTTATCGGCGTCGCCGTAGCCGGCGGTTTCGAGCGATTCGAGGAGTTGGCGGTGGACCTGGGAGAGCGGCGTTTTGGCGTGCTTGGCGCGGGCGGCGTCGAGGATCAGGCGAACGTCCTTAAGGTGTTGGGAGAGGCGGGCTTCGACGGTGAAATCGTGGTGGAGCATTTTTTCGCCCTTGTCGTCCATCACGCGGGAGTAGGCGGCGCCGGCTTTGAGGACTTCGAGGGCGTCGGTGGGGGAGACGTCGCAGGCGTGGGCGAAAGCGAGGGTTTCGGCGAGCACGGCGCGGTGGAGCCCGAGGGCGAGGTTGACGACGAGTTTCATGCGGGCTCCGGCGCCGTAGGGTCCGAGGTAAAAGGCGCGGGAGGCGAAGGTGCGGAAGAGGGGTGAGGCGGCGTCGAAGACGGGGCGGCGGCCACCCGCCATGACGACCGCCGTTCCGGCGCGGACCACTTTGGAAGAGCCGAGGACGGTGGCGTCGAGGTAGTCGGTGCCGGAGCGGGCGAGTTTTTCCCCGAGTGCGGCCATGGCGCCGGGATCGCCGGTGGTGCAATCGATGAGGACGGTCGCGGGGGCGAGTTTGAGGGTGGCGACGACCTGGGCGACGACGTCGGAGGTGGGGAGGCAGAAGAGGATGGTGCGGCAAGCGTCGGCGACGGCCTGGGCGGTGGCGGCGCCGAGGCGGCGGTCGGGGATGAGGTCGTAGCCGAGGACGGTGTACCCGGCGGCGGAGAGGCGGGCGGCGATGGCGGATCCGAGAAGGCCGACGCCGATGAGCCCGATTGGTTCCATGCAACTACTGTATCGCGCGATACGGGGCGGCCGACATTTTCATAAAGCTCTCGGGTACGCCGGCCGATAAGGTAATTATGGACGAAAGGCGTTTGGAGACGCGCATGTTGTGCGCCGATATGGTGGAAGTCCGGTGGCGTGACCGGTCGGGTAAAGAGCAGAGGGCCACAGCGATCCTGGAGGACATCTCCGCGTCGGGAGCCTGCCTGCAATTGGAACTGCCGATCCCGCAGGGGGTGGAGATCCAGTGGGAGTCGCCGGGGCAGAGGTTCGAGGGATACGTGCGGTATTGTGTTTACCGCGAGATCGGTTACTTTGCGGGCGTGGAATTCGACGCGTCCTTTAAGTGGTCGAAGAAGGCGTTTGAGCCGGACCATTTGTTGGACCCGCAGAGTTTGGTGGGGAAGAAGTAGGCGTCCCGGCCCGAAGGCTCATCTGGAGATTCCCTAGGACTTGGTATGTCGAATCGCCGCGGATCCGGGGGAGTTGCCACGAGTCGCACTGGAGGGACTTGCTCTTGAGGCGATTCGCACCGGAAAGCCGACTGTCTCACAGGCTCGCCGCAGTAATCGGTAACGAGCAACGTCAAATAGCGGAGGGGAGCAGGATGGATCGTGGTCGTATTGCGTGCCACCAAGAACTGGCAGACTGGAGTCAATCCAGCGCGTTGTACCTTAGAATCTCCGCGCGTATTTCCAGACGGCGCACATCGTTCATGTTTAACACGTGAACGGTAGCGCGCCCAACGGCG
>JAOAPT010000889.1 GCA_025463045.1 Candidatus Solibacter sp. | reverse complement strand
TCCACGTGATACTTCAGGCCGGTCTTGCGCGCGTAGCACTTCTCCACGCCGAGGACTCCCGGGACGCTCATCGCCGCGGCGCGGATCTGGGCGATCAACGGCTCACCCGGCATCGTGTCCATCAACTGGATCGCAGTCTCGCGCGAGACGCGGATCCCGGCCGCGATCTCGATCAGGCCGACGACGAAGCCGCCGTATCGATCGGCCTCGGCGAAGCGAACAGGGTCTTTCAGGGTCAACCCGACGGCGATCAGCGCGGCGACGGCGGAGATGCAATCCATCGCGTCGTTCCAGGCGTCGGCCGTCAGTGCGGAACTGTTCAATGTTCGCCCGTAGCGGAACTTCATCGAGGCGAGGCCCATCTTCGCGAACAGCGAGAGTACGAGCGGACCGATTACGAAGGCCTCGAGCGTCTCGTGGGGCTGTCCCACGCGGCGCAGCGAACTCCAGGAGATCAGCGCGCCGCCGGCGGTCAGGACAAACCCGATCACCAGGCCTGTGAGCGTTTCGATGCGGCCGTGCCCGTACGGGTGATCGTCGTCGGCGGGCTTGGCGGCCATGGTGAGGCCGAACAGCACGAAGCCGGAGGCGATGACGTCTGCGGCAGATTCCAGACCGTCTGCAACCACCGCGGTGGAATGGCCTGCGAGTCCGGCGACGATCTTGATCAGGGCAAGCGCGCCGGAGACCAGCATGCCGGCGACTGCGACGCGTTGCCCAATTTGCATGGCTTACCTGGGGGGTCAGGCGCGCGCGGCGTCGATCTTCTCGGTGTCCACACCGAGTTCCTTGAACGCTGCGACGGCCTTCTTGGCGTCGAACTTGCCATCGCGCGCGAGCCGCGAGAGCGCGGCGGCGGCGATCGATTCGGCGTTGATTTCGAAGTGGCGCCGCAGATACTCGCGGTTGTCGCTGCGTCCGAAACCATCGGTGCCGAGAGTTTCCATACGGCCGGGGAGCCACGGCGCGACCTGGTCTGCAACGACCTTCATGTAGTCGCTCGCGGCCACGATCGGACCATCGGCGCCCTTCAGCGCCTGAAGCAGGTACGGCACCTTCTCGGGCTGATCGGGATGCAGGCGGTTCCAGCGCTCGACGCTCAGCGCATCGCGGCGCAGTTCGTTGTAGCTGGTGACGCTCCAGACGTCCGAGGGAATGTTATACTTCTCCGCCAGGATCTGCTGCGCGCGCACGGCCTCATTGACGATCGGGCCGCTGCCGAACAAGTGTACTTTGGCCTTGCCCTTTTCGGGAGCCTTGTAGCGATAGATACCCTTGAGCACGCCTTCCGCATCGAGTCCGGCGGGCATCGCGGGCATGGGGTAGTTCTCGTTATAGAGCGTGAGGTAGTAGAAGCAGTCCTGCTTCTCCTGGTACATCACCTTGATGCCGTCCTGCACGATGATCGCGATCTCGTATGCGAAGGCCGGATCGTAGGTCTTGCAGTTGGGTACGGTGCTGGCATGAAGGATGCTGTGGCCGTCCTGATGCTGCAGTCCCTCACCCGAGAGTGTGGTGCGGCCGGCGGTGCCTCCGCAGAGGAAGCCCTTGCCGCGCGCATCGCCGAACGCCCAGATGGAATCGCCGACGCGCTGGAAGCCGAACATCGAATAGTAGATGAAGAACGGGATCATCTCCACGCCATAGTTGGCGTAGGACGTGCCTGCGGCGGTGAAGGACGAGATCGATCCCGCCTCCGTAATGCCTTCCTCGAGAATCTGGCCGTCGCGAGATTCCTTGTAGTACAGGAAGATCTCGGCGTCGTGCGGCTTGTAAAGCTGTCCCTGGCTGGCGTAAATTCCGAACTGGCGGAAGAGCGATTCCATGCCGAAGGTGCGCGCCTCATCGGGGATGATGGGTACGACGCGCTTGCCGATTTCAGGGTGCTTCAACAGCAGCGTGAGCACGCGGACCATCGCCATGGTGCTCGATACTTCGCGCTCGCCCGAACCTTCGAGCGATTCCTTGAGATACTCGAGCGGCGGCGCGGTGAGACCCGTGGCCGGCGTCTTGCGGGCCGGCATGTAGCCGCCCAGAATGCGGCGGCGCTCGTGCAGATAGCTCATTTCGGGGCTATCGGCCGGCGGACGGTAAAAGGACGCGTTGCGCGCGGCTTCATCGGGAATCGGGATCTCGAAGCGCGAGCGGAACATGGCGATTTCGGCCTCGTTGAGCTTCTTCTGCTGGTGCGAAATATTGCGGCCTTCACCGGCTTCGCCGAGACCGTAGCCTTTGACGGAGTGGGCGAGGATCAGGGTCGGCTTGCCCTTCGTTTCGACGGCCTGCTTGTACGCGTTGTAAACCTTCTTCGGATCGTGGCCGCCGCGGCGCAGCTTGAAGACTTCCTCATCGCTGAGGTGCGATACAAGATCGAGCAGCTCGGGGTACTTGCCGAAGAAGTGCTGGCGGACGTAAGCACCGTCCTTCGTGATGTAAGTCTGGAACTCGCCGTCAACGACTTCACCCATGCGGCGCTGCAGGAGTCCGGTGGTGTCGCGCTCGAGAAGCGGATCCCAATCCGAGCCCCAGATGTTTTTGATGACGTTCCAGCCCGCGCCGCGGAAGGCGGCTTCGAGTTCCTGAATCACCTTGCCGTTGCCGCGCACCGGACCATCGAGGCGCTGCAGGTTGCAGTTGATAACGAAGGTCAGATTGTCGAGCTTCTCGCGGGAGGCTAGCGTGATCGAGCCCATGGATTCCGGCTCGTCCATCTCGCCATCGCCCAGGAAGGCCCAAACGTGGCGGGGTGTCTCGGGGATGATGCCGCGGTTTTCGAGGTAGCGCATGAAGCGCGCCTGGTAGATCGCGTTGATCGGCCCAAGACCCATGCTGACCGTGGGGAAGCTCCAGAAATCCGGCATCAGCCACGGGTGCGGATACGACGACAGGCCGGGCGTTTCGCGGAGCTCGTGGCGGAAGTTCTTGAGGTGCTCTTCGGAAAGGCGTCCTTCGAGGAAGGCGCGGCCGTAGACGCCGGGAGAGGCGTGGCCCTGGAAGTAAATCAGGTCGCCGGGCTGATCGCCATAGCTCGCGTGGAAGAAGTGGTTGAAGCCGACTTCGAGCAGGGTGGCGAGCGACGCGTAAGTCGAGATGTGGCCGCCGATTCCGGCATCGTACTTGTTCTGCCGGACCACCATCGCCATCGCGTTCCAGCGGACGAGGCTCTTGATGCGGCGCTCCATCGCGCGATCGCCGGGGTACGGAACTTCCTCCTCGGGACGGATGGTGTTGATGTACGGCGTGTTGAGTTCGACCGGCAGTTCCACGCCACTGGCGCGGGCACGCTCCGTCAAGTGTTCCAGGAGATACGTGGCGCGATCCGGACCGGCTTCGTCAATCACCTGGTCCAAGGATTCGAGCCATTCCGAAGTTTCCTGTGGATTCAGATCCACAACCCTCTCGTTCAGTTTTTGGTGCATGGATACTTTCATTATAGACACCGGGGAACGGGCGGGTACAATGGGTCAGGATCGATGCGGAACGGAAAGTTGCAATTGCCGCTGGCTATCGTGTAACAGTAATGGTTTGGGAGGAATACAGATGGTCACATGTCCGAAATGCCAAGGCATTATCGACGTGGATGAAGAAGACGTGGACGAAGGCGACACTATCAGCTGCGACGAATGTGGCGCAGCGCTCAAAGTGACTGGGACGGAACCTCTGGAGTTGGAATCGACCGACGATCTCGACGAAGACGAGGAAGATGAGGAGGGCTTCATCGAGGAAGAAGAGGAAGACGAGGCGGAGGAGGATTGGAAGTAGGAGCAAATGTGAGATCGAAACCAATCAGCCCGGCGGCGCATCTACATAGCGGGAGGATCAACATGACACGTTACCTAACGGTTTGGACGATGCTCCTGCTTGGGGCCATGGCGCCGGCGGCGTTTGCGCAGAAGAAGGGTGAGTCGGCCACGCGCAGTGTGCAGGGCGCGGTCACAACCGCCGACGACTCCGTTGCGAATGGCGCGGTGGTGTACCTCAAGAATGTAAAGACGCTGCAGGTTCGCTCCTTCATCACGAAGGACGACGGGCAGTACCACTTCTACGAATTGAGCCCCGACGTGGACTACGAGCTGAAGGCGGAGTTCCAGGGCGCGGCCAGCGGTCCGAAAACGCTGAGCTCCTTCGATTCGAAGAAGGCTGCCACTATCAATCTGAAATTGAATAAGAAATACGCGAGCGCGCCATTGGAGCCGCGACGGTTACGGAGCGGTGGTCCCGCGCGGCGACCACCGCTCCCTTGCTCGCCAAAGCGCGAGTGCTCGCCAAAGCGCGAGTGCTCGCCAAAGCGCGAGTGCTCGCCAAAGCGCGAGTGCTCGCCAAAGCG
>JAOAPT010000845.1 GCA_025463045.1 Candidatus Solibacter sp. | reverse complement strand
TGCGTATCACGGCGTGAATGCGCTGAAGGCGGGCGAACATCCGCTGACGGGCGCGTACCGGATCAATCTGACATTTCGGAAGGCACAGTAGGGCGAGAAGTCAGAACCCGATGACAGGCTCGGTGGGCGAGGTGCCGTCCATGGGATTGACTTTTGCGCCGGGGGGCACGGGGACGGGGCCTTTCAGGAGCGGATCATTGGTGCGATGCATCCACGAATCGAGGCGCGTGCGCATATCGGCGAGGACAGGTGCCAGGTCGGCAGCGACGCCGACCTCGCACTGTCCGCCAGCCGTACTCGAGCCAGAGGCTTTTGCTTGGGCCATCGTCGCAATTGGGCAGCACGGGCGTGTGCATCTCGCTGTAGCGGCGGATGTACTTCCAGCGCGGCGTGCGGACGGCGCGCTTCGGTTGGTAGGCGGCGTGGTAGTTGACCTCGGGCAAAGATTTCGTCGTGGAGTTGCTGCGTCTCGCCGCGTAAGAGCGGCAGCATCGATTTGCCTTCGAGCCACGCGGGATGTTTCAGCTCGAGCATGTCGCAGATAGTGGGGAAGAGATCGAGTTGGGAGACCATGGCGTCGATTGCCTTGCCGCCGCGGACGCCGGGGCCGCGCATGATGAGCGAGACGCCGAAACCGCTATCGAGCAGATTGCACTTCATATCGGGGAAGGCGAGGCCGTGATCGGTGGTGCTGATGACGAGCGTGTTGGCGCCGAGTCCGCTGCGTTCGAGCGCGTCGAGCACGTGACCGACGCCCTGATCGAGAATGCGGGCGCTGGCGTGAAAGCCGGCCATATCGGCGCGGGTGGCGGCGGTGTCGGGCATCGGCACGGGTGGCTGGATGTACCGAGGATCGTCGTCGGCGGTGGGTGCGGGGTAGGCGCGGTGGGTTTCGAAGAAGCCGACGTCGAGGAAGAAGGGCTCGGTGGGACGGCTGTTGAGGAAGCGCGCGGCGGGCGCGACGTCGGCGACGCGATTCGACTTCGCACGGCGGAGATCGTCATACCCGATGGTCTCGGGCTTGGCGGCGATGTGCTGGAGCCCGCCGAGGATCGTGCGATAGCCGGCATCGCGGAGCGTGTAGAGAATGTGGCGGCGGTAGTCGGTCATCGCGAAGCCGCGATGTGCGAGGCCGAGCATGCCGTTCCGGTGCGGACATTGTCCAGTGAGCAACGCGGCGCGACTCGGCGAGGCGCGGGATGTTCGGCGTGGGAATGGCGTGGCCGTAAGGGAGGAGATAGCGTCCGGTGTCGTGCGAGGCCGGCGGCGTGCAAGGGAGCGACGGCAGCGGCGTGCAGGAAGGCGCGGCGGGAGGCAGGTATGGCGCGATCTTAGCTCCGATTGCGAGTCGATGCCGGATACAATACTCGTCATGGATCGTCGCGATTTCTTCAGCACGTTGGGCCTGGGCACTTACTCTTTGGTAGTGCTCGCGGGCGAGGCGCAAGGGCAGCAGCAGGCGGCACCGCGTCCGGCGGATTTCGACCGCATCGCTCCGCCGAATGCGCCGATGGCGGCCTCGGAGCGTCACATGCGAGAGGTGCGGTTGGATGCCGACGTCCTGGTGGCGGGCGGCGGACTGGCGGGCGTGTGCGCGGCGATTTCGGCGGCGCGACATGGAGCGCGCGTGCTGCTGGTTCAGGATCGCTCACGGCTCGGCGGGAATTCGTCGAGCGAAGTGAAGATGCACGTGGTGGGTGCGAATCAGCACAACGGGCGTCCGGGGTGGCGCGAAGGCGGACTGATCGAGGAACTGCGCCTGGCCGATGCGGTGAACAATCCTCAGCGGTGCTGGGAATTGTGGGACCTGCTGCTCTACGACAAAGTGGTAAGCGAGCCGAATATCACGCTGCTGCTGGAGACGACGGTTTATGCGGCGACGCTGAAGGACGGCAAGGTCGTCGAGGTGGCGGCGCGGTGCGATAAGAGCGAGCATCTCTATCGGATTCGCGCGGCGATGTTCTGCGATTGTACGGGCGATTCGCGGCTCGGCCTGGAGGCGGGCGCGGAGATGCGGTCGGGAAGGGAAGGGCGCGCGGAGTTCGGCGAATCGCTGGCGCCGGAGACTCCGGAGAATCGCACACTCGGCTCGAGCATTCTGTTCACGTCGCGGCTGTATCACAATCCGATGCCGTTCACGCCGCCATCGTGGGCGCGAAAGATTACGAAGGAGCAGTTGCGGCACCGGCCGATCACGAGTTGGGAATACGGCTACTGGTGGATCGAATGGGGCGGGGATCACGAGGTGATCGCGGACAACGAGCGCATTCGCTTCGAGCTGCTGGCGATCGTGATGGGCGTGTGGGACTACATCAAGAACAGCGGACAGTTCCCCGACAGCAAACATTGGGCGATGGATTGGGTGGGGATGATGCCGGGCAAGCGCGGCAGCCGGCGATTGATCGGCGACTATCTGCTCACGCAGCAGGACCTGATGAAGAGCAGCTTTCCCGATGCGGTGGCGATCGGCGGGTGGGCGATGGACGGGCATCCGCCGGAGGGTTTCGACCGGCCGGACCTGCCGCCGAATACGACGCTGCGTCCGCCGGAGGTATACGACATTCCGCTGCGCTCGATGTACAGCAAGAATATTTCGAATCTGCTGATGGCGGGGCGGAATATCAGCGCGAGTTATGTGGCGTTCACGTCGGCGCGCGTGATGGCGACGTGCGCGGTGGAGGGCCAGGCGATCGGGACGGCGGCGGCGCAGTGCGTGGAGACGCGGGTCACGCCGCGGCAGCTGGCGAGCGATGCGAAGCAGATCGCGAAACTGCGGCAGACGCTGCTGCGGGACGACCAGACGGTGAAGGGACTGACAAATCAGGATCCGCTCGATCTGGCGCGGAAGGCGAGCGTGACGGCGTCGGCGGGGACGGGCGCTCCGTTGTTGCTCGACGGGCACACGCGAAATATTCC
>JAOAPT010000823.1 GCA_025463045.1 Candidatus Solibacter sp. | reverse complement strand
CTACCGCGACGGTGGTCGCGTGACCACCGCTCCGTAACCGTCGCGGCTCGGATAGGAGTGGCCACAACAAGGGATTAAATTTGACGATCGCTTCTTAGAGCGTTATTTTCAGGGGAGAGCGGACGGGCTGTTCGGCGGGGAACGCTTGCTGACGCGGTCGGCGTGGATTGGAGGGTTCTTCAACGGAGTACTTCATGGCCCCGTTCGGGGCCACAACAAGGGATGAAATTTGACGATCGCTTCTTGGCGCGTCATTTTCAGGGGGGCGCCGAGCACATGTCAGGCGCTCGGCGCTCCCTCACGGTCGGGGCTCGGCGTTTCGGATTGGTCCTCGTTAGTTTTCCGTGGGAGTCTTGTTGACGTGATCGATCAAGAGGACTTCGAGCGGAGCCTTGCGCGGGTCGAGCTTCAGACCTACGGCGCGCAGAGCATTGTGAAGCGAGTCGTCGGTCGCGCCGTCGAGCAGGCGGAGCGCCTCGGGCGGCAACGTGACGCCGGCGGCGACGGCGGAGCGGATGAGCAGCGCGCGGTAATCTTCCGGGGTCAGGTCGAGCGTGAAATCGTACTTGCCGGTGAGGCCTGTCATGTCGATCACTGGGCGATCGACCCAGCGGCCCAGCGAATCGGCGAGGCTGAACATGGTGAGCTTGTGAGCCTCGAATTTGTTGTTGCCGAAGGCAAGCGTGGCGCCGCGTCCGAAGTTCATATTGACGCCGGCGGCGCTGCCGGAGACGGCGACATCGATGGGTGCGCCAGCGGCAGCGGCATCCTCGGGATCGACGGGCAGTTCCTTCATCTTCAAACCGCCGCTGGCGACGATGAGCGCGTAGATGGGAAGATCCTTGGAGCCACGGTGGAGCTTGAGGGCGAAGCGATCGGTGAGTAAGGACTGGAGCATCTCGGGAACCTGATCGCGAGTCGCGCCGGCGGGGAGTTTGGCATCGATCTCGTAACGTTCGGCGGTGATCCAATCGGGGCCGGAGACCTGATACTCCTTCACCCGATAAGCGATGCGGATGTAGTCGCGGAGCGCGAGCGAGCTGATGTGAAGCTGAGCGCCGTTGATCTTCAGACCGACGTTGACCGCGCCGGAGGGGGGCGTGGTGGAGGGCTTCACCGAGGCGACTTCGAACTCCGGCCGTGGGGCAGGGGTTTGACCGAAGGCGGCGGAGACGGCGAGGGCGATAAGTAGAAGGTGAGTCGGGCGCATATCCTTAACTATACGGAAATACCCGGCCATTGTTCCTTAGGGATCAGTGACTCATGGCGTAAATGATGTAGTTGACGCCGATGCGAATGCCGAGGGCGGCGTAACGTTCGGGATAGTCGGGCGCGTCGGCCCATTCCCAGGAATCGCCGACATCGGATTGAAAGGTGATGGCGACCATGAGGCGGCCGTGATCGTCGAAGATACCGCGCCAGTGATCGGGGCAGCCTTCGCACTTCCAACTTGTGCCGCGGCGCACGGAGCCTTGGCTCGCGACCTGATAGCGATCGTCGAGATCATAGACGGTGTGGAAGATGGGGTTTGCGTTATCGAACTCGACGGCTTCGCGATCGGGGAAGACCTTCTTCATGGAGGCCATGAAGATGTTCCATTCATCGGGGCCCCAGAAATCATCGGCCATGAAGAAGCCGCCGCGGAGGAGGAACTCGCGGAGGGACTTGGCCTGAGTGTCGGTGAGCTGCCAGCTTCCGGTCTGCACGGCGTAGAGCCAGGGCCAATCGAACTCGCCGCCTTCGTCGAGGTTGACGGGCTGTTCGACGGAGCGCACGTGGATGCGGGTGAGGCGGCGGACGGCCTGGGAGAAGTGGCGGTCGGCGCGCGGGTAGTCCTGGGTCCAGATGGTGTTGCCTTCGGTCCAGATGCCGCCGCCGCGGAAGCCGTAGCCGCGGCCGAAGCGTCCGCGCGGCGCGGGCGGGTACATGAGGCGTGCGAAGGTCCACTCGCTTTTGTCGGAGAAATCCGGGGGCAGGGCGATGTCGCCGACGCGATACTCGACTCCCGGAAATTCGCGGAAGGGTAATTGCAGGGCGGAGAGCGTGCCGAGCACGGCTACACCGATCGCCACCCATACGGAGATGCGAAATACCATGGAGACGCCTTTCGTGAGAATATCACTCGCGGTGTGCCGGGCGGGCGGAGGTTCCTATCGTTGGTAAATATTTCCCTGTTTCCCGGGGAGATCGGATAACGTTTACCACAACGAGTCTTGATGGAACTCCGCTCGAGGATTATCTTTGCGGGAGTACTAAAACGGAGGCTGACGATGTTCGATGACGACCAAATAGGAAACGAGTCTGAATGCGCGATCTGCCTGGCGGACCACGACGAGGCGATCCATGATGCGACGGTGCGGATTCACATCTGGTTCTGCGCGCAGGTGACGCATCACTTCGAAGACGATGAATTCCTTGCGGCGCAGGCGGCGGCGAGTTAGGGATCTGGAGAGGGAGGGGCGGCCACCGCTTCCTCGCTCGCCAAAGCGCGAGTGACGGTCGCGGCTCTGATTGGAGTACGTTCTTCAACGGAGTTCTCCATGGCCCGTTCGGGGCCACAACAAGGAATGAAAATCTACGATCGCTTCTTGGCGCGTTATTTTCACGGGAGCGTCATTTTCAGGGGAGTTCTCCATGGCCCCGTTCGGGGCCACAACAAGGGATGAAAATCTACGATCGCTTCTTGGAGCGTTATTTTCACGGGAGCGTCATTTTCAACGGAGTTCTTCATGGCTTCGTTCCGGGCCACAACAACGAAGTGATTGGGCCTCGCAAGAATTAGTACATCACCCAGCCGCCGTCCACATTTAAGGACTGTCCGGTCATCCCGTCACTCAGTTCCGAAGACAAGAACAGACAGACTCGCGCCACGTCCAACGGAAGCAATCGACGCCGCAGACTCTGCGCCGCCATCATCGCCTTCGCCTGCTCGTCGGTTACGACCTTCGCCTCGGCCTCGGTCTTAATCGCGCCGGGCGTAATGCAATTGATGTGGATGTTATGCTCGCCCATTTCGCGCGCCAGCGAACGCGTCAGCCCGATCACGCCGCCCTTCGACGTCACGTAGTGACTCATCGGGTTCATCCCCAGATGAAACGTCACCGACGAAAGATTGACGACCTTCCCCGAACGCTGCGCCACCATCTGCGGCAGCACGGCCTGCAAGGTTCGGAACATGCTCTTCAGATTGGTGTCCTGCATGACGTCCCACTGCTCTTCGGCCATGCTCAGAAACGCTTGGCGCGGGTAAATTCCCGCGTTGTTCACCAGGATATCGATCCGGCCGGAGCGCTCGATCGCACCCCGTACCCAGGCATTCACATCGTCGCTGCTGCGCACGTCTCCGCCGGCGGCGAATGCCGCACCGCCGTCAGCACAAATCGATTCCGCGACGCGCTTGCATCCATCGGCATCGCGATCCAAAATGTGAACCTGCGCGCCCTGGCTTGCGAAGAGCCGCGCAATCGCCTCACCGATCCCCGTAGCGGCGCCGGTAATCAGAGCAACCCGATCTCTCAACATGGCAACGAGTTCCATAATAGCCCGACTGGTTACCGCAGAGTGTAAGCGCCCACGCTGTGGCCGCGAGATTGCTCCCTTCGACCAACAATGCTGAGCGAATTCATCATTTCCTGTTTCACGGTACTCTCTCATCCTGGTGACGGTCCGCCGCAGAAACCGCCACTTTTCTCACCGCTTCCACCGCCCTTCGTGAAGCCCGCCCCCGCCGCCATCACGACGCCGCAAATCGAGAGCGTCGATTGGTCCGGCCTCGGCCGCAGCTCGTCGCGGCTGCTCGGTGTGATGCACGGCTTCCGCTGGCTGACCGAGCCGGGCACGCGAGCGGCGGGCTTCGGCATCGGCAGCGGCTACACCCGCAGCGTGACGAATCTTCACGGGTGGGCCGATGGCGATCCGTTTTACGTGAACTATGTCGGCCATCCGATGCAGGGAGCGGTCGCCGGACGCATCTTTTCACTGCACGATCCGAAATACGCCAAGGCCGAGTTCGGCCGCGGCCGCACGTATTGGAAAGCGAAACTCCGCTCCGCCGCGTTCGCGTGGGCCTTCAGCGAACAGTTCGAAATCGGCCTGGTGAGCGAGGCGTCGATCGGACATATCCAGCGCGATTTTCCGCAGCAGGGTTTTGTCGATCATGTCGTCACGCCGACCATCGGCCTCTCGTGGACCATCGCGGAGGACGCGGTCGACCGCTTCATCATCCGCCCCATTGAAGATCGCACCACGAATCCATGGGTGCGCATGCTCGTGCGCAGTTTCCTCAGCCCCGCGCGCAGCTTCGCCAACATGATGGATATGCGTGTTCCGTGGTACCGCGATTCGCGCACGGGCGTGCTTGCCTACACGCCCTCGTCCGTCAGTCGCCCCGCTGCAGCGGAGACCGCGACGCGCGAGCAGTATCCTGCGATCGCGCCCTTCGAGTTCGCTGTCGCCTCCGCGTGGCGGCAGTTCGATGGCAAACCTTGCATCGGCGGCAGTGCCGACGCTGCATATCGCGTCGCGTCCGACTGGCAGATCGCCCTCGCCGTCAACGGCTGCAAGATGCTCGGCCTGCCCGCCAATACGAGTGCCGACTCGCTGGCCTTCCAACTCGGTCCGCGCTGGACTCCGATGCCCGCGGGCAAATGGTCGCCCTACGCGCACCTGCTGGTCGGCGGGATGAAACTCACGCAGGAGGTTTTCGACCCGGCGAAAAAGCGCGCCGTGCTCGAAGCCAACAAAGATCTGGATCCCGCGCTCGACTACACGCTTCACGGTCAGTACACCACGCTCGACGAATCCAGCTTCTTCGCCGTCACCGCCGGCATGGGGCTCGATTACAAACTCAATTCCGCACTCGCCATCCGCGTCGCCAACTTCGAATATTTGCGATCCGGCGCGCGCAATCTCGGCGGCGTTGTGTATAACAATGGGTTCCAGATGACCACCGGGATGGTGGTCCGCCTCGGCACGTGGTGACAGGCTTCACACTCGGCCTCCGCTGTCCAAACAGGGCATTACAAAGCGCACTTTCCTCTGTGTTAGTATGACCAACATTAATGTCTGCTTGGTGTGTGTGAACGCCGCAGACATAATCAGGGGAATACCATGCGAAAACTGATCTGTTTCTTTCTACTCCTGAGCGGAATTGTATTCGCTCAAATGTCCACCTCCCAGATTACCGGCACGGTGCGCGACGCTTCCGGAGGTGTCGTACCCGGGGCCAATGTCACCGCTAAGAACGAAGCGACGGGCGTAACGTACCGGCAGACGACCACGCAGGCGGGCCTCTATGCCTTCCCGGCGCTGCCCGCCGGCGACTACACCGTCACGGTGGAGATGAAGGGCTTCAAGACCAGCAAGAATGCCGGTAACCAGTTGGTGGTCGGCACACCGCTTGCCGTGGACGTCGTGCTTTCGATCGGCGAGACCACCGACGTCATCAACGTCGAAGCCACCTCCGCGCAAGTGCAGACCGAAAGCGCCACGATCGGTAACGTCGTCTCCGAAAAAGCGATCAAGGAACTACCGCTCAACGGCCGCAATCCGCTCAACCTGCTGGTGCTCGAGCCCGGCGTGGTGCAGCGGTCCGGCGGCGCGGCCGGCGATTCCGGCGTACACGTGAACGGCTCGCGCGATCGCGCTTTCAACGTGACCATCGACGGCATCGAGGCCAACGAATCCACCGTCCCCAATCCGCTGTCCAACCTCTATCGACTCACGCCCGATAACGTTCAGGAATACAAAGTCACCA
>JAOAPT010000862.1 GCA_025463045.1 Candidatus Solibacter sp. | reverse complement strand
GAGGCGCGAGCGAAGGAGCGGTGGTCGTGCGACCACCGCTCCGTAACCGTCGCGGCTCCGATGGTGTGTGTTCTTCATCGGAGTTCTCCATGGGCCCGTTCGAGGCCACAACAAGGGATGAAAATGCATTAAGATGCATGATCGCTTTTAGGCGCGTCATTTTCAGGGGAGTGGCCAAGCGGTCAAAGCACTGCTAGCGATCACAGCCGCCGGATCACCGCGTCGGTGAATTCCGTAGTCGACGACGAACCGCCCACGTCCCCCGTCAGGTGATCGCGCTCGGCGTAGGTCTGATAAATCGCGCGATGGAGGCGCGCGGAAGCATCGCGCTCTCCGATGTGAGCAAGCATCAGCACTGCCGATTGCATCAGCGCGGTCGGATTCGCCAGGCCCTTTCCGGCGATATCGGGCGCCGTCCCGTGGACCGCTTCGAAAATCGCGTGGTTGTCGCCCATGTTGGCCCCCGGCACGATCCCGAGCCCGCCCACCAGCCCGGCTGCGAGATCGCTGATGATGTCGCCGTAGAGATTCGGCAGCACCAGCACGTCGAACGTCTCCGGCCGCATCACCAGTTGCATGCAGGCGTTATCGACGATCATCTCGCTATAGGCGATGTCCTCAAAATGCGACGCGACTTCGCGGCAGCACTTCAGAAACAGGCCGTCGCTCAGCTTCATGATATTAGCCTTGTGGATGGCGACCACCTTCTTGCGGCTCTCGCGCCGCGACCATTCGAACGCGGCCCGCGCGATCCGCATCGAGGCATTCTGCGTGATGATCTTCAGGCTTTCGACCACTCCGGGCACGACCTCGTGCTCCAGTCCGGAATACAGATCTTCGGTGTTTTCGCGAAAGATGGCGAGGTCCAGATCCAGGTCCTGATACCGCGTCTTCAGCGCCGGCAGCATGCGCACCGGTCGGAAATTCGTATACAGCCCGAGCTTCTTGCGCAGCGCGACGTTGATGCTCTGGTGTCCTCCGCCGATCGGGGTAGCGGTCGGCCCCTTGAGCCCAACGCGCGTGACTTCGAGAGAGGCGAAAACATCGTCAGGGATCAGTTGGCCCTGTTCGGCAAGCGCTCGGGCGCCGGCGTCGACGCGCTCCCATTCGATTGGGGCGCCGGTAGCTTCCACGGCGCGTGCCGTCGCGTCGGCGACTTCGGGGCCGATTCCGTCCCCGGGGATCAAAGTTATCTGGTGGGCCATCATAGCTATTATAGAGTTGGGGGTGAAGTTGGTACCGGATTGGGCAGAAGAACGCCGCCGGATGGTGGATACGCAACTTCGCCGGCGCGGCATTCGCGACGAGCGCGTGCTCGCCGCCATGTCGCAAATCGCGCGCGAAGACTTCGTCCCGCCCGAAGCGCGCTTCTCGGCTTACGGCGATGAACCCGTGCAGATCGGCTATGGCCAGACCATTTCGCAACCTTACATGACGGCTCTGATGGCGCAGGAACTCGCGCTGCGAGGCGACGAATCGGTGCTCGAGGTAGGCTCAGGCTGCGGTTACGCCGCGGCAGTACTCGGCGCGCTCGCGGGTTTCGTGACCACAGTCGAGATCATCCCCGGCCTGGCCGCGCTCGCCGCAAATAATCTCGCGCGCACCGGCCGCGACCACAACATCCGCGTGATCGCCGCCGATGGCGCCGTGGGAGCATGGGGTGGCGCGCCCTACGACGCGTTATCGGTCGCGGCCGGTGCGCCGGAGATCCCGGCGTCGCTCCTCGAACAGCTCAACGATCCCGGAATCCTGGTGATCCCGGTGGGCGATTTCAAGGATCAGGAACTGCGCGTGGTTCGCAAACAAAGCGGGCGGATCGAGCAGAGCGTCGCGACCTTATGCCGCTTCGTGCCGTTGCGCGGCGGCGAGGGCTGGCGCTAGATGCGACTGCGCACCGCGAAGGATCGCCTCAAAATCGAGCACAGCATCATCGACGGCGTTCGCGGCATCCTGGTGGAGTTTCTCGAGGCGACGCCCGAGGTGCGCTCGGTAATTCCCGGCGTGATCCGTCCGGTCCGCGACGCGCGCGGCAAAGTCAAGATGCGCATCACGGTGCCGACACAGAATGGTTGGAAGGCGATCGCCCTCAGCTCCGGCGCGCGTCAGGAGCTTTTCATCAGCACGGACTTGACGAAGGAAGCGATCGAGGCAGCGCTGGTCAAGGCCGGAGCCCTCGTCGAGTAGGCCGGCGTTGAGTCATTTCCTGGTAGACTAACTCTACCCGAGGATCGGTGCCAGTTTGGGGGCCTCCGGTAAAGGAGGCTCGATGGCCCGTCTTCGATGCCCGGCCCTTCGTTTTTTCCGTTCCCGGCAGACCGCTATACTCACGACACTAATTGCGTTTTGCTCGTCCCTGCCTGCCCAGCGAGTCGCCGACTTTACCGGACTCAGCGGTTTCCAGGGCACAGTAACGCTTCGCGGTTCCGCCAAAGGGACCCAATCCGGTCTGTTCGGACAGACGGATTACGATCTAAGCTGGCAGATCGATGGCCAGGTCAAGTTGAACAGTAAGGGTGTCGGGGGGGTGTGGGACGGCCCGATTTCGGGCACCGCGGTCATACTGCACAAGGAAGTCACGAAAGCGAGTGATTGCACCAGGACGTCGGTGATGAGTTCCGAAGGCGCCATCACGTACTCTGGCGGCCAGCCCACGATGTCGCTGCAAACCGGTCCCGGGGACGTTTACAAACTGCAGATTCTCGCGCAAGCTCTGGGCAAGGTCACGGTCACGCTCGTCTGTCCGGAAGGCACGAGCACCCAAGTAGGGCCGCTGGTGCCCGTACTTTGGGTGCCCACTGCGATCAACGATTTACGGCAAACTTATCCCCTGCCGGCGGCAGGGCTCACGTTGGCGCGCACCGCGACCGAGAAACTCTTCTATCCCTTCCCGTTCTCAGCCATCAGCACGGTGGACGTGACCATGACCTGGGATCTGAAGGGCGCCGGCTCCCCGTTAGAAGTGGTGATCGAGCCGCAGAACTACGAGAAATGGCGTCCGGAGGCTCTCTTCGACGAGAGTACGCCGACGTCGCCCATCACGGTTGCGGCCCGCCTGCAACACGAAGATGGTTCCGCCCCGACCGTGGCCGAGCAGGCCGCGCGCTTCGTCTTTGAGCTGACCAAAGTTTCCCACGAGCCGGGGATCGCGATGAATTCTCCTCTTAAGAATCCGAAATCGACTCCCGATCTGCGCTTCGTGAAGGAGGAGAATGCGAAGCTGATCATCAGCGGCGACGAAGACAACATCGCAGCAACGCTGCCCGGCAGCCACGTCACCGCCTCGGCTGTCGTCTCGTCTTACGACTGGGGCGCCTGGGGATCCATCAAGGTCACCGCGGAGCTGCCCGATGGCAGGGTGATCGAAGGCTATCTGAAGGGCGACAAGAGCCAGAAGCCGGTTCGGCTTCCCAAGCGCTCCTCGGACTCGAAAATCGCGGATGCCTGGAAGGCCCAGGTTGGCGTCGATAAGCCCGACGACGACGATAGCGAAGCCGATCCAAAGGGACTTCAGGATTGCGATGGCGACGGGCTCACTTTGTATGAGGAATACAGGGGCTTCCTGGAGGACGGTTCGCATATCGAAGGCAATCCAAAGAAGAAGGATCTGTTTATTCGCAACGATGGCGGCTCGGTTCTCGAGCCTGGGATTTTCCTGTTCAGCGATCTGACCGGACTCGAAGTGCATCAGGGGGTCAAGTCCGACGAACTCGATTTCGACAGCCGGCTGATCAATGGCAATCATGGCGAGGCGCCGCACCGGGTGGACCAGCACGGAGTAGTGATTCTGGTATGCGCAAAGCAGGACGGTGGAGTGACCGTATTGAATCGGGACGGTGTGCGCGGACGGCCGGGGCTGGTAAAGGAAATCTGTATCCAGTCGCCTGACGAAGAAGGCACTGCGACCAAGCCGTTTAATCTGGTTGCCTCCGACGCAATTTTCTCGTACGACGTGGCGGTCGCTCATGAGCTCCTGCACGCGTCGGGGGTCGATCACCACGGCGACAGTGACACCAGGCTTGGCTTCAAACTGGTGCTTGCCGCCGATCCGGCAAACAAGCTGGGCAAGCCCTATTACCAGGTGAATGGAGTTCCGGCGACCGTCCTCGATGAAAAGACCGGCGAAGACCTGGCGGCGCGCGACGCCGCGCTTGCGGGGGCGGACGAAGAAAACATGCTGCGGGAGCTGGAACAGTTGAAGAACAAGTACGACACCACCGGAGATATCTCGTCCGACGAAAGGACACGTGCCGGCTTCCTCTTCACCGCGTTGGAGTATCGCTATGGGGAGAAGAGTCGGTATGTAGGGCAGGCGGGCGGCCAACACAGCGGTAACGACGGTTGCGTGATGAGATACTTTTTCGCCCAGTATTATCCAGCCTATCCACCCTCGGCTCAGCCCATCACCTACTACAAGGTCCCTCCCGGTAGCGAACCGTTGGGAACGTTGCTTTGCGAGCGTGGCGAAGGGACCGGTGTGAACGCACCGGGGCGCAATCCCCAATCGCGGTACTCCGACGCCATCACCTCGCGCGGCGCCTGTCGCTGGTGGGTGTGCATCAACGATGCCATTCCCGCAGGAGCCCGTTGATGAAACGTCTGATGAAACATCTCCTGCTCTTTCTATTCACTCTGATGCCGCTGGCCGGACAGGTTCCACCGCGTCTCTCGATCGATGCGGACGGCGCGGTTGCGGCGACACTGCGCCGCGGTCAGCCGCTCTTCCTGAGGGGGCTGCTCTCCCACAGCCTGCGGACCCCGACGGCCGATCCAATCGTCCTCAGCCCTGCTGTGGGAGCGTGGGCGGATCAGATTCAGCTTTTGGTGGTGGACGCAGCGCAGAAGGAGACATCGTGGCCGTTCATGGGGTTGGGAAAAGCCGAGGGAAGCACGCTCGTGCTGCCACCCCGGGGTCGGGTCCCCATGAGTTGGATTCTCGCGTCTGGCGAGACCGCGAAGTTGGAATTGGGGAGCTATCGCTTGAGGATTGTCCTCGCCATCGCCGGTTCTCCGGGTTGGAACGGAACGGTTCGGAGTTCGTGGGTGACGATTCAGGTGGAGGACGAACCTGCGGACCTCAGTGAGATCGACCAACGCCAGTTGAGGCTGCTGCGCGCTCGCGAAGCCCGTGCCGCGGGCACGATACAGGGGCAGTTGCAGAGCCTGAATTTACTGAGCGCGGCGGCGCCTCAGGATGTAGCCACACTCATCGCCCTGTCGCGCCAATTTGAAATGCTGGAGATGCCCTTCATCGCGGAGGCATATGCCGAAGGGGCGTTGGACGCGTTTCTAAAAGGTGCGTTGCCGAATCAGGCGCCCCCTCCCGAGCTGCCGGCCCTTTTGAACCGGCTGCGCGCCAAGGTTGAGGAACTCGAAGCCGCCAAAGCGGACTCAGCCAAGGCAGCGGAAAAACGAAGAGAATAGGGATATCCGAACCGGTCCGGTGGTACGCACCGTGTTACGCCGCAACGTACGTTACATCGGTAGTCGGCAGTGGGATCGGCGCTCCCTGCTCTCGAAGCTCATCCAGATAAAGGTCGATCGCCTCGCGAATATTCCGGTTGATCTCCTCGCGCGTCCCGCCTACGCTCACGCACCCGGGGAGGTCAGGCACGTACGCGGAGTATCCAGTCCCCGTAGTTTCGATGACGACTGCGTATCTCATTTCAGCCCCGCTTGTTTCAGGATACTCGAAAGCGTACCGGCCGCGAGCTCGGCGCCCGGGTGCCCTGGAACGACCACGATGCCATTCGCCAACCATCGTCTTCGATTCGTCTGATCGCGTCGCGGACCTTCATGCCGTATCCCGAAGGATGATCGGCAATGTAGCTGCAGACCTTTAGGTCACACCAACTCGCGCATCTGCTGCAAATGCCGGAGCGGGTGCATCGCCATCAATATCAAACACTCGTAGACATTCATCGTCCCCAGCGCCGGGTGTTCTAACGAGCGCAGCCGCAGATTCTCGCCGCACGTCTCCACCCACAAGATCGTCCGATCGCGATGCTTTCCGAATGCCTCGGCCGCCTCCCCGAGCGTCGTGAAGCGCCCCGACGGACGCGCCGGTTCGGGCGCCGCCAGCTTGCGAGAGCGATCCAATGCGTGCGCGATGTAGAGCGCCTCGCGATGCCGGCCCGTCTCTTCCCGAAGCACCGTCGATTGGCTGGTGATGCGCCGAAACAGTCCGAGTTCGACGACCGCGACGTGCTCGGCGCATTCGAGAATCGACCAGCCGTCGGCGGGCGGTTTGACCGACGCGCGCTCTTCCGGTATCCCGGCGAGCGCCGCCAGATACTGCTCGCGGCCCGATCTGAGTCTCTCCAGGATCTGTTCCATCTGCTTACGCCCTCCCCAGGTGCAACGCGACGATGCCGCCGGTCAGGTATTCGAACTCCACGCCGCTAAATCCGGCGGCCCTCATTTTCGCGGCCAGCTCAGGGCCGTCGGGAAATTTGCTCACGGAGTCCGGCAGGTAGGTGTACGCGTCGCTCGATCCGGAAATCAGGCCGCCGATGACGGGCAGAATGCGCCGCGAATACAAGTTGTACAGCGCGGCAAAGGCCCGATTCGGCGGCCGCGAGAACTCCAGGATCGCGGCGACACCGCCGGGACGCAGCACGCGGCGCACCTCGGCGAGTCCGTTTTCGTAGTTGGCGAGATTGCGGAAGCCAAACGCGACCGTCAGCAGATCGAGCGACGCATCGCGGAGTGGCAGTCGCAGCGCGTCGGATTCGAAAACGAAGGCGGGCGCGCGCCGGCGTTCGATTTTCTGGTTGGCCGCGACCAGCATCGGATGGCAGAAATCGCTGCCCAGTACGGGATGCCCGGTCTTCGCCAGCGCCAGCACGAGGTCGCCCGTGCCGCAGCAGATATCGAGCACGCGCGCGCCAGGACGCTCCAGAATTTCGCGCACACGGCTCACCGTGTGGGCGCGCCAGTAGCGATCGATATTGAACGAGAGCAGGTGGTTGGCGAGATCGTAGCGCGGCGCCACGCGGCCGAACATGCCACGAACCCAGCGGGCCGCCTCCTGCTCATTGTGCGCGCCTTCCGGCTTGGCGCCGCTCATGCGAGCGCGGACCGTATCGCGTCGAGCACCGGGAGATCGTCGATTCCTGAAACCACCTTCACCTCGCCGATCCGTACCGGCAGCACGAAATGGACTTTGCCCTGTACGGTCTTTTTGTCGTGGACCAGACGCGCGAGCAGGTTCTCGGCGCGGATGCCATCGAGCGGGGGAATCGGTCCGTAGTCGGCGATCATTTCCAGCATCTTCACGGAATCCTCGGCCGATATTTGACCGGTATTTTCGCCGAGGTAAATCGCGGCGCGCATTCCCCACGCGACGGCCTCGCCGTGGAGGAGCCGCTTATATTCGGTCTCGGCCTCAAGCGCGTGTCCGAAGGTGTGGCCGAAGTTCAGAATGCGGCGCTGATCGCCTTCGCGTTCGTCGCTTGACACCACCTCGGCCTTCATCCTGACGCTTTCCGCGATGATGTGATCGACGGCGGCCGGTTTGCGGGCGAGCACGTCGACGCTGGAATCCGCGAGGTAGTGGAAGAGCTCGACTTCGCGGATGATGCCCGCCTTGATGATTTCGTAAAGTCCAGCGCGATATTCGCGTTCGGGCAGACTGTCCAGGATGGCGGGATCGATGAGCACGGCCAAGGGCTGATGAAAACTGCCGATCAGGTTCTTGCCGCTGATCAGGTTCACGCCGGTCTTTCCGCCGATCGCGGCGTCGACCTGCGCGAGCAGCGTCGTCGGAATCTGCAGCACGGGGATGCCGCGCATGAAAATCGCCGCGAGGAAGCCGCCCATGTCGGTGACGATGCCGCCGCCGTACGCAATCACCATGCTCGACCGGTCCGCCCCGCGCTGCACCATCTCCTCGGCAAGTTGTTCCACGGGTGCGAGCCGTTTCTGGTCCTCGCCGCCAGGGAGGTGCAGTACCTCGTAGGGTACCCCGGCCAGCGCCGCTTCGAGCGGACCGCCGGCGTGCTTCCAAACATCCGCCGTAGTGACGACGAATACTTTGCCGGTCTTGGGCGGGATGTATTTCGCTGCCTGCCCGATGACACCGCGTTCTACGATGGCGGAATAGCACCGCTGCGGCGTTTCGACGAGATAAGAGGGCATGAGCTTTTTGTACCACGCCTCCGCGAGCCGGGATAGCTATCCCCTCCCGACTACAAACTCCAGCCGTGCGAACCGTACCCGGCGGCTTCCTCCGCTGGCGGCTGCGACCAGGGACTTTGCGCCTGCTCCACGGGCTTCGCCTGCGACGTATGTACGCCCTCCCATGCTTCGGAAAGCGTGGACAGCAACCCCAGGACTTCCGTCAGCGGCGGATCGCTCTGCTGCATGTTCGCGTCCAACAGACGCCGGCGCATGTAATCGTAGAGCAGCGCCAGACGCCGGCTGATTTCTCCGCCGCGCTCGTGGTCCAGGGACGCTTCCAGTTCTACCAGGATCTCGAACGCCTTGTTGATCTCCTGCGAGCGCTCGGCGATCCGGCCTTCCGCCAGATGGTGGCGCGCTTCCCGCACGGCGCGGGTGGAAGCCTGATACAACATGTTGACCAGTTCTACGGGGTTTGCGGAAAGCACCCTGCTCTCCAGATAAGCGTCATGGCCGTTATTCCACATCGTGTTCTCCCACAAAGTGTTCTCCCACAAAAAGCTTATCGGCAGGGGCCGCCGGTTCTTTACAACCGGCAGCCGCGTTTTGAACTCCCGATACAATTCATGTCTTTCGCACCTCTTCCGCCAGACGTAACACATACTCGGAAGGCATCTGCGAGAGAACTTCGGACGTCTTGCGGTTCACCACCTTGACCACCATCCGATTGGAGTGCGGATCCTTCTGAAAACGCAACTCGTTTTCCGATCCGAACATCTCCGTACCGTTGACTGCCTTCACTGCCTGGACCACCAACCGGTGTTCCGCAGTCTTTTCTGCCGGCGCCACTGGCGCGGGCGCATGCAACCCGACCTCTCCGCGATTAACTGCCGTTATATCCATGACGACTCCTTAAGTTCGCAACCTGCCCCGGGGAGGCTCGCGGCAGGATGACGTTTTGCTTATCGGTGCCGATCCGGAAAATGAGAGCGCCTCAAGGTTCACCCCCCTCAACCGATGAGCACTACTGAGAGGAGATCTCTAAATGGCTCAAACTGTTCCAGTGATTGGAATCGATCCGACCGAACTGAGCTGGATCCGCATGCTGGTCTTCCTCCTGCGCCACCCCGACCCGGTGGTGCCGGAGTTGACCCGCCAAGCCCTGCTTTACCTGGAAACCGCCGCGGCTCGCCCTGAAGGAGAAGAATTACCAAATAAATACAAAATCTAAGGTTCTCTAACATACTGTTCCGGGGAAAATTTGTTATCCTCAATCCATGTTAGGGTGTACCTTCCCTAAAGCCTCGGGCCTCCTTCTATTGCTGTCCCTGCTGCTCGCATCCGTTACGTTTGCGCAATCCCCTCCCGCCGACCCTCCGGCGGCCGTGCCGCGAACGGCCAACGTACCGCCGTCTGAACGCGCGATCTGCGCCAGTACTTATGCCGCCGAAAAGCTCTGGTTCTGGCAGCGCCGTCTCAAACTCGAGGATTGGAACATCACGGTCGTCGTAGCCCGCGCCACGGAGCTCAAACCGAAAACGCTCGGCAACATCCACTGGGACAGCGCCAAGAAGACCGCCGTCCTCCACGTCCTCGACCCGGCGGACTACGATCTCCCCCCTCGTGAGATGCTCGACGACATGGAGTTCACCGTCGTTCACGAACTCATCCATCTCGAACTCTCCCCCGTGCTTTCACAATTTCCCCGCGATGAAGCCAATCGCCGGGACGAAGAGCATGCCGTCAATCAAATGGCCGACGCCCTGCTCAAGCTCCAGCGGGGAAAATAGCACCCACGCCCTGCGCGCCCGAAAACAGATCGTCTTATCCTGTTTGTAGAGGCGTTCATGCATTCGTTGAAGAAGATCCTGCTGCCCGTCGATTTCTCCGAGCGTTGCGCCGCTGCCGTACGCTACGTTCGCGAACTGGCGCTGCGCTTCGATGCCGAACTCATCCTGGCCCACGTCCTGCCCCCGTTGCACGCGGAATTCGGATTGCAAATCGAAGGTTCCATGCTGGTCGAGGTCTACCGCGCCCGCGCCGAACAGGCGGAGCGTGAACTCGCAGCATTCGAAACCCAGAGCTTACTCGATCTGAGGGTTCGCCGCCTGATTCTGCACGGCGACCCGGCCGCGAAGATTGTGGAGTGCGCCCAATCCGAAGGCGCGGACCTGATCGCCATGCCCACTCACGGCTATGGTCCGTTCCGCCGCTTCATCCTCGGCTCGAACACCGCCAAGGTGCTCCACGATTCCGATTGCCCGGTTTGGACCGGAGTCCACGTCGAAGAGATCCCCGCCTTCGCGCATCCCTTCCGACGCATCCTCTGCGCGGTGGATTTGGGGCCGCAAAGCGAGCGCGCGCTGGCTTGGGCGTCGTGGCTGCAGCAGGAATTTCGCGGGCACCTGACCCTGATCCACGCGATCGCGGCTCACTCGGAGATCCTCAGCGAGCCGGATCTGAGCTGGCGCGCCAACATCCTGGAGATCGCTGAGGAAGAGTTGCTCCGCTTGCAGCGTGAGGTCGGAGTCGAGGCCGATCTGCTGCTCCAAGCCGGCGAACCGGTGCGCGTGATCTGCTCGGCCGCGGCGCGTGTGAACGCCGGCACAGTCGTCATCGGCCGCGGCAGCGCATCGGGCGATTTCGGACGCCTGCGAACCAACGCCTACTCGATCATTCGCCAATCGCCGTGTCCGGTGGTCAGCGTTTAAAGTCTTCCCGGTGCGTTGCGTGATAAATTGCTTGAAGTGACTCCCCGCACCCTCTACCAGGTCCTTGCAGAATCCGCGCGCGTCCATGGCGATGCGCCCGCGCTGCGCCAACCTTTGCCGAACGGCGCCTATAACGTCTACTCGTGGAATCAGTACAAGCGCGCGGCGGAGGAAATCGCGGCCGGGCTGCATTCCCTCGGCATCGGCAAAGGCGATGTCGTCGCGCTCAATTCCGAAACGCGGCTGGAGTTCTATCTCGCCGATCTCGGCACCATGACGAATGGCTCGATCTCGGCCGCCACGTACCCCAGTTATCCGGCGCCGGACCTGGTGCGCACGATTCAAACCGCCAATGCCCGCGCCGTCTTCGTCGAGGATCCGAAAACCCTGAAGACATTGCGCGGCGCGCCCGTCGAGCATTGGATACTGTTCACCGGCGAAGCCGAAGGCGCGCTCACGCTCGACCAACTCCGTGCCAAAGGCCGCGACGCGATGGCCGCGGATCCTGGACTCCTGGCGCGCATTATCGCCGCGGTCTCGCCCGCCGACACCGCGATCCTCTACCTGACCAGCGGCGCCACCGGCGAACCGAAGATGGCGCTCGTCACCCACCAATCCGTCGTCTCGAACATCGACATGGGGCCGGCCGTTCTCCCCATGGGTCCCGAGGATGCGACCGTCGCCTTCCTCCCTTCGGCGCACATCGCGCAGCGCGTGGTCATCGAGTTTCTGCCGATGCGCTGCGGCACGCCCGTGTCGTTTTTCGAGAGCCTGCTCAAGCTGCCGAACGATATCCGCAAGGTGAAGCCGACCATCCTTCTCGCGCCGCCGCGCATGTGGGAGCGCATTTATTCCACCATCTGCACGGAACTGCGGAAGAAGCCCGCGGGCATTCGCAAGGCCTTCTACGGTGCGCTCGGCCTGGGACTCGCTGCGGCGCGTTATCGCCGCGAAGGCAAGCCTGTGCCTTGGCGATTGCGCGCGCCGCTCGCCATCGCCGATCGCATTTTCTTCCGCAAGGTGCGCGGCCGTTTCGGCGGGCGGATCCGCGTCGCCGCCTCGGGCGCCGCGCCGCTCAGCAAAGATCTGGCGGAGTTCTACGAAGCCATCGGAATGCCGCTCGTGGAAGGCTACGGCCTGACCGAGGGCGGCGTCGCATCTCTCAACCCGCTCGACCGCCCCAAGCCCGGCAGCATCGGCAAGCCGCTCCCCGGCGTGGAATTCCGACTCAGTGAAGAGAGCGAAATTCTGATCAAGAGTCCCGCGCTCTTCTCCGGATACCTGAATGACCCGGTCACCACCGCCGAAGTGCTGCGCGACGGCTGGCTGCACACCGGCGATCTCGGCCACTTCGACGACGAAGGCTACGTCTTCATCACCGGCCGCAAGAAGGAACTCATCGTCTCTTCCACCGGCAAAAAGATCTACCCCTCGCGTGTGGAAAGTCTCTTCAAGATGGAGCCGCTCGTCAGCCAGGTGCTCTTAATCGGCGACCGTCTTCCCTTTTTGACGGCGCTCTTCACGATCAACCTCACCGCCGCCGAAGGCCTCAAAGGTATGGAAGAGTGGAAAGGCCGTCCGCCTGCAGAGGTCGTGCAAGCGCCGCCCGTTCTCGCCGAAATTCAAAAAGCCGTGGTCCGCGTCAATAAACAGCTCGCCCCGTTCGAACAGGTGCGCAAACACCGCATCCTGGGCCGGGATTTCACCATCGAAGATGGCGAACTCACCGCGACCATGAAGGTCCGCCGCACCCGCGCCATGGAAAATTTCCGCGAGCACATCGACGAACTCTACGCCGGCAGGGAGTAGCTCTGGCAGCCTGTCACCTTTCCCTCTCGCTCGCTCCGAGCCCCAATCAGAGCCGCGACCGTAAGGGAGCGGTGGTCACCCCCTCCTGGGAACTTCGCTTCCAACGCCCCTATGTAATCTTCCGCCAACCCTAACAGCGCCGCCGCCGCTTCCGCCACCCGAACTCTCAACTCAGCTTCCCCCAGCATCATCCGCAACTTGGGAAGCAATCGCGCATCCCGCCGTTTCCCGAGCCCAACCGCCGCCTCCTCACGAACATTTTCGTCCGAGTCATCTACGCACCGAAGCAGCGCATCGCGGATCTCCTCCGAATCCGCGTCGCCCAGGACTCCGAGTCCGACGACCGCCCAATCGCGCACCTCGGCATCGCAATCCTAAGTCAGCTTCATCAGCCCGTCGATCGATTGCGGATCGTTCGGAAAACAGCCGAGCGAACAACTCACAGTGAAACGCATGTCCTTCTCAGAATGATTCAGATACCGGAGTATCGGTGGAATCCCTCTTTCGTCACCGGGATGGCCGAGCGTCGCAACCTTCGAATCCAGCGCCTCGGGATCTTTCTCTGTCTCCAGCATCCCGCTGATCAGCACGCAGTTCATTCACCGCGTCCCAAGCAGCGTCGTCTTCGTAATCTCCCAGCAGCGTCGCCGCGAACAGCGCCTCAATATCTCTACACATCACATACCGCGACCGCTTCCGCGAGTCCTACATCCGGATCGCGCGTCGGAATAAATTCCTGCCCGACCCAGCCGCGATACCCGACCTCTACCAGCGCCCGCATCACCCCGGGAAAATGGATCTCCTGCCCGCCATCGAGTTCCGCCCTTCCCGGCACCCCCGCAACATGCACGTGCCCGATCCATGTGCCGTACTGATGAATCCGCCGGATCACGTCGCCATTCATGATGGCGCAGTGATAAACATCGAACAGCAGCTTCGCATTCGGCGAATCCACCTGCCGCACGATCTCCGCGCAATAATCCATATCGTCGCCCTGGTATCCAGGATGCCCCTTCATCGGGTGCGACGCATCGCGCGTGTTCAACTGTTCGATCACCATCGTGACGCCGCGCGACGCCGCATACGACGCCAGTTCGCGCATGCCCTTCACCGTGTTGGCCGCGCCTTCGCCGAGCGAAATCTCCCCGCTCGACGGATCCTCCGCATCCCGCCATTTGTAGCCCGTAAAGCAAATCACGTTGGGGATTCCGAAATCGGGGCACTGGTCGATCACTTGTTTCGTCCTCGCGATGACCTCCTCCTGGTACCGCGGATTATTCAGCCCCTTCGAAAACACCGGGTCCGGCATCCCATTCAGCACGAGAGAATTCTTCAACCCATATCCGGCGACCACGTGCCAGAGTTCGGGCGGTGCAAGCTCGACGCTGGAGCACCCCAAGGCAACCGCCTTCTGACAAATGCGGTCAATATCCCACTTCCACTCCGTCGCATTCAGGCACCAGTACGCCAGCGCCTGTTGGATGCGCCCAATTCGATTCACTCGCTATTCCTCCGCAATCGCAGTATATATGTAACTGGAATGCCACATCATCGTGTAGCCACCCTGACGGTCGCCGCCGGCGCGATCGCGTTCTTCGGCTGGGCCGCCAGCCGTCCCGAAGAGATCCTCTTCGAGCGCCAGATGATCGATCCCGGCGCCAGCGAGGCCGTCGCCGTCACCGACGTAAACGGCGACGGCAAGCTCGACATCGTCTCCGGCGAGCATTGGTACGAAGCGCCGAAGTGGACGAAGCACAAATTCCGCGAAATCGACTACACCAACAATTACGTCGACGATTTCAGCGATCTCGCGCTCGACGTCAATGGCGATGGCCACCCCGATATCGTGAGCTGTTCCTGGTTCGCCAAGAAGCTCTGGTGGAACGAAAATCCCGGAAAGGCCGCCGGGATGTGGAAGGAGCACGCGATCGAGACGCGCTTCTCCATAGAGTTCGCCTTCCTGGTCGATCTCAACAACGACGGCAAGGCCAACGAAGTCCTGCCCGAGTTCGGTGACGCCAAGGCGCCGCTCACCTGGTATGAGGCGCGCAACGGCGAGATGGTCGCGCATCAGGTGTCCGACCGCTCCTTCGGCCACGGCATCGGTGCCGGCGACGTCAACAAAGATGGCCGCAACGACATCATCGTCCCCAGCGGCTGGTTCGAAGCGCCCGCCGACCCGCGCACCGGCGCGTGGACCTTCCACGCCGATTTCAACCTCGGCGAGACCGGCTTCATCCACGTGCTCGACGTGAATGGCGATGGCCGTCCCGACATCGTCACTTCGCTCGCCCACAACTACGGCATCTTCTGGATGGAGCAGACCGCCGACGCCAAGTGGGTCAAGCACATGATCGACGACAGTTGGTCGCAAGCGCACTCCCTGGTGCTCGCGGACATCAATGGCGACGGGCAGTTGGACTTGGTCACCGGCAAGCGCTTCATGGCGCACAACGGCAAAGATCCCGGCGAGCGCGAACCGCTCGGCGTCTACTGGTACGAGCACTACAAGAATTCGAATGGTGCGCTCGAATGGGCCAAGCACGTGATCGACTACAGCTCGCGCACCGGCGGCGGCATGCAAGTCACCGTTACGAAATTGGACACGCACCCCGCGCCCGATATCGTGGTCGGCGGCAAGAGCGGCCTGTACCTCTTCCGCCGCGCGGCGCATTAACGACTGCGGAGAAAACTGATTTGCCTGATTCCGCTGTGCGTCTCCCTCCACGCGCAGACGTGCCTCCCATGCTGCCGGGAAAAGCCCTCGCGCAGCACGATTTCTTCTACGCCGGTGAGCAGGTGGCGTGGTCCTATGTCGATTCCAGCAGCCGCGGCGAGATCTCCGACGCGACGCTGCTCTCGAACGGAAACATCCTCTTCGCCCACCAGTACGGCGTCACGCTGATCGCGCCGGAGAAGAAGGTGCTTTGGAACTACGACGCGCCGGCCGGCACGGAGATCCACACCGCGCAGCCGATCGGCCGGTAGCGCGTCGTCTTCATCCAGAATGGCGACCCCGCCATCCTCCGCGTGGTCAACGTCGCGACCAACAAAGCGGAGCGCGAGTTCCCGCTGCCCGTCGGCAATCCGAAAGGCGTTCACGGTCAATTCCGCCACGCGCGATTGACGGACGCCGGAACGATTCTGATCGCCCACATGGACAACAAAAAAGGTCGCCGAGTACGACGCCTCCGGAAAAGAAGTCTGGTCGTTGACGCTCCCCTTCGGCCCCTGGGCGGCCGAGCGCCTGAAGAACGGGAACACCGTTGATCTGCTCCACGAAGCTGGTGCGCGAAGTGAACGCCAAAGGCGATACCGTATGGGAGTTCAAGCCGGACGACGTTCCCGATTACAAGATCACCGGTTTCCAGATCGCGATCCGGCTGCCGAATGGCAACACGCTGATCGGCAACTGGCCGAAGGACACAACGAACGTTCCGCTGCAAGCCCTCAAAATTACGCCGGCGAAACAAGTCGTGTGGGCGCTTCGCGCGGTGAAAAATCCCGACCTCGGTCGTTTCCACCACGATTCAGCTGTTCGATCGTAAGACCGCGCCGGAGAACGTGCGCTTCGTCGAGTTCAAGTAGCCGGGCCTCACGATTCCGATTCGCTGAGCAGCTTCACCGCATCGCCTTCGCGAATCGTACCGCCCTTCAGCACCGCGCAATCGAGCGCCATCACGCCGTCCAGTTCGCGCACGATGCTGCGGAGCACGTTCAGATCCTGCTCCTGCGTGTCCGGATCGTACGTGGTCATCACGCACCGCGCGCGAAGTTGCGCCGCGTGAATCACCGTGTCGCCGAGTTGCAGATCACGTCCCGGCCACGAGCGTTCCTTCAGTCCCGGTACTCCGCCGACCACAATGTTCGGCCGCAGCCGCCGTCCATCGAAGTGCATATACTCGATCGCCCCATCCGTCGCCACCAGGAGCGGCAGAATATCGAAGCGCTCCAGCGACTCGGTGTAGACGAGCTTTGCGTTCATTCCCGCCGTCTCGCGCACCAGCGCAAGCGCTTCAGCCGAGTTCCACAGGTGCCCCGAGATGCGCACCTGCCCGTTGCCATCGATCGTGCCTTTCAGCCCGAGTAGTCCCGGACGCATCCGTGACGTGAGCACGCGCCCCGTCGGCCCCTGCACCACGACCTTCCGATCGCCGGCCAACCCGCCGCTGTCCATCTGGATCTGGGCAACGCGCTCGCCGCCCATCGACTTCACCGGGTAACGCCAGATTTCCTGAATGTGCATCGTTTCCTCCAATGCGGCGTTGACGCGCGTCAGTGGCGGGATTCGGCGAGCAGGCGATAAAGCTGCG
>JAOAPT010000786.1 GCA_025463045.1 Candidatus Solibacter sp. | reverse complement strand
GTGAATAGCTCGACGAGGCGCGCGACGGTGATTCTTCCGGTCGCGACCAGGTTTTCGAGCGCGAGGGCGAGCGCGGTTTCGAGACCGATGATGCCGAACGGGCAGCGTTCGAACTCCTGCATTTTTTCGGAGCCGGCGTGCGGGGCGTGATCGGTTGCGATGGCGGAGATCGTGCCCGATACCAAGCCGTCCACGATAGCATCGCGATGGCCGCAGGAGCGTAGCGGCGGCTTCATTTTGAAATTGCTGTCGTACGGCAGCATGTCGGTATCGCTGAGCGCGAAGTGATGCGGCGTGGTTTCGCAGGTGGCGGAGAGTCCGGCGCGCCGCGCATATTCGACCATGGCGACGGCGTTGCGCGTGGAGATGTGCGCGACGTGATAGCGCGCTCCGGTTAGCTGCGAGAGGACCAGATCGCGCGCGACCATCACGTCTTCACTGGCGGCGGGAATGCCGCGGAGTCCCCAGCGGACGCTGTTCGCGCCTTCGTGCATGTCGCCGCCGGCGCTGAGATTCAGGTCTTCGCAGTGCTGGATGATGGGCAGATCGTAGCTGCGCGCGAACTCCATGGCGCGGCGCATGACGCGCGCGTTCATCACGGGGAGTCCGTCGTCGGAGATGGCGACGGCTCCGGCCGCCTTCATCGCGCCGATCGCGGAAAGCTCTTCGCCGGCGGAACCCTTGGTGATCGCGCCGATGGGGAAGACGTTGACCACGGCCTTGCTCCGCGCCCGCTCCACGATATAGCTGGTGACCATCGCGCTATCGTTGACCGGCTTGGTGTTGGGCATGCAGCAGATCGAGGTGAAGCCGCCGGCGGCCGCGGCGCGCGAGCCGCTCTCGATAGTCTCGGCGTGTTCGAAGCCGGGTTCGCGCAGGTGCACGTGCATATCGATGAAGCCAGGCGCGACGATCATGCCCGTGGCGTCGAAGACCTCGGCCTTCGGCGAGGAGAGATTGGGCGCGACGCCCACGATGCGTCCATCGACGATCAGCACGTCCGCGACGCGGTCCGTGGCTGACGCCGGGTCGATCACCCTTCCGTTCTTGATTACGATCGACATGCTATCCAATCACCTTTTCGAGCACCGCCATGCGCACCGCGATTCCGTTCTCGACTTGATTGAGGATTACCGAGCGCTGGAAATCGGCAACTTCGCTGGAAAGCTCACGGCCGCGATTGATCGGGCCGGGATGCATCACGATCGCCTCCGGTTTGGCGAGATCCATATGGGCGAGCTGCAGACCGTAGAAGCGGAAGTACTCGCTCGCCGGGAAGGAGGCTTCATGCTGGCGTTCGAGCTGTACGCGCAGCATCATGATGACGTCGGCGTCCTTGATGGCCTCGCGGATATCGGTGGTCAACACCACGCCGGGCGCGAGCTGCGCGAGTTCGACGGGGAGGAGCGACGCGGGTCCGCAGAGCACAATCTGCGCGCCGAATTTACTGAGCAGATGCACGTTGCTGCGCGCGACGCGGCTGTGCGCGATGTCGCCGATGATCGCCACCTTGAGTCCGTCGAGCTGCCCGCAGCGATCGAGAATGGTGCGCGCATCGAGCAGCGCCTGGGTGGGATGTTCGTGGGTGCCGTCGCCCGCGTTAATGATCGGCGTCGGGAGGTAGCGCGCGAGGAAGTGCGGCGCTCCGCTGGCCGAATGGCGCATGACGATGGCGTCGGGGCGCATGGCTCCGAGCGTGTTCAACGTGTCGACGAGCGATTCGCCCTTGGAGACGCTGGAGCCCGATGCGGTAATCGAAATGGCGTCGGCGCTGAGACGTTTGGCGGCGATCTCGAAGCTCGTCCTGGTACGGGTGGAGGCCTCGAAGAACAGGTTGACGATCATCTTGCCGCGCAGAGTGTCCAGCTTTTTCAGGCTCTGGCTCTGCAGCGGCTGAAAATCCTTGGCACGCGCCAGAATCGCTTCGATTTCGGCGCGGCCCAACTCCTCGATTCCGAGCAGTCCGGCTGGCATGGGATTTCCTATGCCGCCTCGCCCGCGACCTTCTCCACGAGAAGGACCTTCTCCATGCCGTCGATCTCCTGGAATTTCACTTCGATGATTTCGATATCGGTGGTCTGCACGGTGCGGCCGATGAAGCGCGCCTCGATGGGGAGCTCGCGATGGCCGCGATCGATGAGCACGAGGAGTTGAACGCGCGCGGGGCGGCCGTGATCGAACAGGGCATCGAGCGCGGCGCGAATCGTGCGGCCGGTGTAGAGCACGTCGTCCATCAGGATGATGTCCTTGCCGGCCACGCTGAAGTTGATTTCGGTAGCGCTGACCACAGGCTTGACGTCGACCGTGCTGAGATCGTCGCGATACAGATTGATGTCCAGGATCCCCACCGGGATTGGGCGATTCTCCAGACTTTCGATCTTCGCCGAGAGGCGCTGCGCCAGCGGTACACCGCGACGGCGGATGCCGATGAAGGCGAGCTGATCCAGATCTTTCGTCTTCTCGAGAACTTCGTGTGCCAGGCGTACCAGCGTCCGGTCGATTTCGGACGCACTCATGAGCTGTGCTTTCTCGCGCGTAATGGCCATAATGCTCCGAATGACAGAGTATCACGAGGAAACCCCGGAGGGCCTTAAACCAAAACATTTCGGCGCTTCGTGCGTTAATAGATGTAATGCGCCCCGGCTCTATTTTCGCGATGGGAATTTGTGTATCCCTCGGATCGCTCTGCGCGCAAGACTGCGCGCCGATGGCGCGGATTCTTCCGGGCGGGACGGTTTCGGGTACGCTCGCAACGTCGAGCTGCCGGCTGCTGGATGGCACGGCCTATTCCGCTTTTCGGCTGGACCTCCCGGTGCGAGGGCAGATCGCGATTTCGCTGACCGGGAACACGACCGATTTTCTATTGACGCTGCGCGACGCGGCCGGAAGGCGAATCGGCTCGGGCGTTTCGCTCACGCAGCCGATCGAGGCCGGCAGTTACACTGTGCTGGTGAGCGCGGCTAAGTCCGGCGTGTCGGGCGATTACAACGTGACTGCGACATTCACTCCGGAAGTCGGGATGATCTGCTCCGGGTTTCCAAATCTCGGCCGGCGTCAGATGGCGGCGGGACGGCTGCCCGGCGCGGGATGCCGTGCGCCCGACGGCAGCGCGTACGAAGCGTACACGCTGACCACGGATGGATCGGGCACGCTGACGGTCAATGTGGACAGCACGGATTTTTCGCCGTTGATCGCGGTGCGGTCGATCGATGGGCACTTGCTTGCGCCTCCGGCGGCGAGTCCGGTGAACGTTGTGCTCAACGGAGACAGCCAATACCTGGTGGTGATCAGTTCGGCCGACAAGCTGGGCGCTTTCGCGATCACCACGACCTATCAGACGGCGGGCAATGAGACCTGCCGCTCGCGCAAGACTCTTACGGCGTCCGATTCGGACACGAATACGATTAGCGCGACCAGCTGCTTCCTGACGATCGCGGGCAGCGGCGACCAATCGTACTACAACTATTACAACCTGACGCTGACGGCGCCCGGACTGGTCGACGTGACGGCGATCAGCGGCGATTTCAACGCAACACTGAATCTGCTGGATGCCGCGGGCGACTTACTGACTTCGAATGCGGGCGGCGGCGGTTATGACTCGCTGTATAACTTACAATCCAGTCTGCGCGCGCAACTGCCGGCGGGGAGTTATCGTCTACAAGTCTTCAGCGATGTGCCCTCGGGCGGAGCGTATACGTTGAAGTACGCGTTTACCGAGGGCGAGCCGAAGCCGTGCGTGCCGGCGGCGCTCAATTTCGGAGATCTGCTGACCGGGACGCTCTCCGCCGAGAGCTGCCGCACGAGCGCCGGCATCGCCGACGTGTATGCGCTGACGCTGGCGGCGTCGGGCACGGTGGATCTCGACATGAGCACGACGGCGTTCAACACGATCCTGGAGATCCGCGATGGAAAAGACAATCTGGTGGTGCGCAATGACGAAGTCGACGGCGTGAGCGTCTCGCACATTACGGCCGACCTGCCGGCGGGCGTGTACACGGTCGTCGCCGCGGCATCGTCGGGCGCGGGAAGTTACCGGCTCGCGGCGAAATTCACGCAGCGCGATCTGCCGGCGTGTTCGTACGCTCAGGCGCTCGATCTGAATGGCGGCTACATCCAGCGGTTGGGGCCGGGGAGCTGCCGCGCGTCGAACGGCCAGCCGGTGGATTATTATACGTTCACGCTGTCGGCCGATTCGCTGGTGCTGGCGGTGATGACTTCGAGTGAAGTGGATGGGTATCTGACGCTGACGGACGCCGCGGGCAATGTGCTGCGCACGGACGATAACAGCTACGGCTCGAACGATCCGCTAATCGTCCAGTATCTTCGGGCAGGGAGTTACACGCTGGCGGCGCGCGACGCGTCGAGTACAGTGGGCGGATTGTACGAGGTCGACTTGCGTACTAGTACCGGATCGCGTCCGCCGTTTTGCACGCCGCGGGGCACCCTGACGCCGGGTATGACGGCTACCGGAGTCATCACTTACACGGGCTGTCAGTACCTCGATAACACGTTCGCCGATTTTTATCAGATCACGTTGGCAGCCGATGGTCCGCTGGATATCCGCCTGGATTCCAGTGACTTCGATGCGTACCTGCTGCTGTTGGATGCCAAAGGCGCGGTGGTCGACGAAGACGACGATAGTGGCGGCGATACGAACGCGCGCATCAATGCGGGAGCGGCGGGAGCGTCGGGAGCGCTGGCCGCCGGAACTTACACGATCGTGGTCAAACCTTTCGGGGATTACACGAGTCACGGTAAGTACACGCTCTCGACGAAGTGAGCCCTGGTTTCCGGTACTTCCCCGGCCTTGGGTGTGCGTCGAATCACCGTTCTCAGGTGTATACTGGCCGATAGTCCGGTCCGCGTCCTAACGGTGCCGGTTCTACCGCTGGGCGGGGCACTGCCCCACCCAGCTTCCTACCCGCCGCGACCGCGGAGACTCCTATGAAATTCAGCTTGCTCGTGGATGGTGGCCGGCGCGTTTTGCGCGCGAGGCCAGGTTGCGTCCGGCGGCATCGGCTTGCGAAACGTGCCGTTCAACGTGTCGGTGCCGGACCGGGCGGGGAACCTTTACTTCACCGGTTCCGCGGCGCCGGGAGATATCGTTCCGACGGCCGGTGCGGTGCAATCGCAACCAGGCGGCGGCGTATGTTTTACGACGGCGATTCCGGTGGTGTTCACGCGCGCGTGCCGGGATGCGGTGCTGGAGAAGATCGACGCGCAGGGCAACGTGGTGTTCGCAACGTACCTCGGAGGCGACACCGACGACAGCGGATCGCAGATCGCGCTGGGTGCGGCGGGCAACATTTACGTCGCCGGATCGACTGGCGGCGATTTCCCGGTGACGCCTGGCGCGCTGGCTCCGGGCGCGAGCGATAAGGGCGTATTCCTGGCCAAGTTCAGCGCGGACGGCAAGCGAATTTTCTCGACGTACCTGCCGGGGTATTTCGGAGGGGCCGTGCTCGCGGTGGATAGCGCCGGGAGCGCTTACCTGGCGGGCGGTACGCAAACCGATCACGGGTTCGTCATTCGGATGAAGGCCGATGGGTCGGCGATGGCGTATAACACGCTGATCGCGGGGAGCATCGGGGAAGCGATTCTCGCGATCGTGGCGGATGGGTACGTCACGCATTTCGAGGAGACGACAGGCGGCAGCACGATTGCGGTGAAGTAGGGCAATCGGAGCTGCGAATGTTAGCGGGGCAATGGTCACGCGCGGAGGACCACCGCTCCGGTGAAGAACGCGCACCAATGGGAGCCGCGACGGTGGTCACGTGACCACCGCTTCCTTACGGTCGCGGCTCCGATTGGAGTTCGGAGCGCCCAAGACCTGGCGGGAGGCAGTTGGAGGGGCGCGGGGGGAACGGCCATCCTAACAGGACAGGAGACTTGGTCCTATCCGGCGTCGGCGTCGTTGGCGACGGCTGCTGGCGCGTAGCGGGGGCCGGCTTTGAAATCGCTGTGGCGGGCGGAGCCGTTGGAGCCGTGCCATTGGGTGAATGATTCGCGCACGATGCGGAATACGGAACTCCGGTTCTGCGCGATGAGCTTCATCCACTGCCATGTGCCCTTCGGAGGAAAATAGATTCCGCGGAAGAAGATGCGCGCCACAAGGTGGCTGATCTTGTAGGGCACAGGTTCGTCGGCGATGGAATCGAGCGCCTGCTGGGTTGCGAGCGGGCTATAGGAGTTGGTCCAGGCGTACAGCACTTCGGTCTGCACTTCGGGAACCGTGATCTTGAGCGGGGTGTGCGCCATCTGGAATGGCGCGAATTCGAGCCAGTGCTTGGGACGCGTCAGGCGTCCTTCTTTCGCGAGCCGATCGTATAGCGGCGTCGCGGGGAACGGCGTGATCTGGCCGAATACCGGCAGCACCGGCGGCCAGTCGCGCATCTGTTCGAGCGTGCGCGCGGCTACGCCCGGCGTGTCGTTGTCCAAGCCGAAGATGAAAGAGGTGATGGCGTACACGTTGCGCTTCGCGAGTTTCTGCAGCACGCCGGCGTATTCGGAAGGTTTGTTGAAGCTCTTGTTGACGCTCGCCAGGTTGGCCGGGTCGAGCGACTCCATGCCGATGAAGATCCACTTTCCGCCGGATGCCGCGATCAGGTCGAGCAGCTCTTCGTCGCGCAGCAGGTTGGCGCTGATCTGTCCCACCCAGGAGACTTGCGCGCCCGCCGCTATGATGTCGCGCAGCAGGGATTTCGTGCGCTTCACGTTGATTGCGAAGTTATCGTCGACGAAGAAGACGGCGATTTTTCCGCTGGTCGATTTCGCACGTTCCTTCAGCGTCAGCAGTTCGGTGACGATGCTTTCGTTGGTGCGGAAGCGGATCGAATCACCGAAGAAGCCGGTGACGGTGCAGAACTCGCAGCCGTACGGGCAGCCGCGCCCGCTCTCGATCGGGATGATGTGAAACGTCTCCCACTCATGCCCGTAATGGCGCATGATGCGCTTAAAGAAATTTGGGATGCGATTGAACTGATCGATGTCGAGCTTGTCCCACGGAATCTGCGGATAGTCCTGGAGGGTAGGCTTCTGTTCCTGCCCGAAGGCGTCGACGGGTTTGTAGACCTTCTGCAGTTTTCCATTGGCTGCATCGGCCACGATCCGGGGCCAGGTCTGGTCGGCCTCGCCGAGCGCGATGGCGTCTGCATGCTGCACGCCGCCGTCGAGTCCCAGGGCTTCATCGGGACACTCGGTGACATGCGGCCCGCCCATCACTACCTTGATTCCGGCGGCGCGGAGTGCGTCCGCGACTCGGTAGGCCTTGGCGATCATGCGGGTCATTGCCCCAATCCCCACGAGTCCGATCTTCTGATCGAGCGCGTATTGCACTAACTCCGGATCGGTCATGGGTTGCGTATTGCCATCGATCAACAGGACCTGATGTTGATCGGGCGTAAGCGACTGCAGCAGAAACATCCATAGGTGCGGCATGAAGTTCTGAGTGACGCCATTATCGGGGTTGTACAGAAGTATTTTCACGTACGTACCGTGCCTTTCGCCGGCAAGAGTACTGAGGCAGGATCGACGAGGCTACGGTCGAGGGTGGCCCAGCGAGGTGTCGGTCCCAACATTTTAGCATTCGTTAACGTCGAGAATGCCACTTTCATTTCGGTCTTACAGAGGTGTTACACGTAAAGGGATGAAAGCCTGTCTTCTGCTGCTTGCTTCCACCCTCACGGCACAGACGATCGCCGTCTCGCCCGACGGACTCATTCGCACGCTCGCCGCAGCACGGGATGCGGCTCGCGCGCAGCGACGTGCGGGGAAGAAAAGCGCGATCACGATCCGGATCTCCGATGGGACGTATTTTCTGCCGGAGACGCTGGTGCTGACGCCGGAGGATTCCGACACAACGTGGGAAGCGGCGCCGGGCGCGCGCCCGCTGATCAGCGGGGGACGAGTGATCGCCGGGTGGAAGAAGGGGCAGGGCGTGCGCTGGACGGCCGACGCGACGGGGCCCGAGTTCCACCAGTTGTTTATCAGCGGACGGCGGGCGCAGCGGGCGCGCACTCCGAATTTCGGCTTCCTGCGGATCGACGGGCCGAGTCCGCAGGATAAGCCGCTGCAACTTCACTATCGCGGCGACGATATTAAGAGCGAGTGGGCCGAGCGCGGCGATGTCGAGGTGATCGCGATGTTCGCGTGGGCGGACATCCGGATGCCGATCGTCAAGGTGGACGAAGCAGCGCACATCGCGACGCTGACGCTCGATCCGCGGCCTTCGAATAAGGAGGTGGACGCGCGCTACTTCATCGAGAACGCGCCCGACGCGCTCGATTCGGCGGGCGAGTGGTATCTCGATCGCCAGACGCATACCG